>DASRSD010000005.1 GCA_035656635.1 Pirellulales bacterium | reverse complement strand
TCGTTTTCATCTTTGGCTGCCGCGCCCGATTTGGAATCATCCTTCTTGGCGTCTTTCTTGTCGTCTTTCTTGTCCTCGCTTTTGGCGTCCGATTTGCCGTCTCCTTTTTTGTCGGCCGATGCAGCTTTTGCCCCTTCGGTTTTTGTCGGCTCGGCGGTTTTGCCGGTGGTTGCTTTCTCGGGCGCTTTTTTGATTTCCGGCAACGGTTGCAATACGGGCTTAGGAATTAAATCGGGATTGAACTGGGCCATCACCATGATGTACCGACTCAGGCCGCCTGTCTTGCTCGATTTCTCCCCTCCGCTTTTGTCGGCCTCGTCGGCAATTGACGCCTCCGACTTCTCGCCAGCGGTTTCGCTCTTTTTGCCTTTCTCGTCTTTTTTGCCGTCCGACTTGGCATCGGCGGTTTTCTTTTTGTCGGCCTCGGCGCCGGAATCGATTCCCGCCACCTCGCCAAACCGCAGCACGTATTGCACGCCGTCCTTCATCGAAACAATGGCCTCGCCGTCATTCGAGACAAGCTGGAATTGATTGTGCACCATCGCCGGCAGAAAGCCGCGGCGCATTAAATCTTCCATCCCTTCGTCGCGTATCGCTCCCTTTTCCGTCTTTAAGTCGGCGCTCAGTTGCGGCGGTTTGCGGGCCACGTCGATAATTTTCAAATTGCTGAGCGCGGTTTTTAAATCGTTCAATTTGGTCGTGTTCAATTCCTCCGCGTCGGTCAGCTTCACTTCCTTGGGCTTGCTGTCTTTGTATTCTTCCAGTTGCTTAAGATTCCACTTGTTCGATTTATCGTCGAACGACAAATCGATGTCGGCCCGCGGCATCATCACCGGCGTCACTTCGCCCGTGGGAGTCAGCTTGTCGGCCACGGAGTAATCGTGGAGCTTGATATCCGTTACATCCCAGGGACTAAGCTTGAGCAGGTCGGTTTCGATCCAATCGGCAAAATTGGTGCTGAATTTATCGGCATTCATTTGCACCCGATACACCTGGTCCTGGCCCGGAATGCGGACAAACCGCAATTGCGTTTGCGAGCCGGCGAACTCGTCGCTGTGCGTGGGCTTATCTTCCTTGCCGATGATGATCCGCGCCAGTGGCTTGCTGTTTTCATCTTCAATGGTGACCAGCTTGCCCACTCCTTTTTGTCCGAACTGATCTTCGGAAGATTTTGGCTCGACCACGCCGTACAGTGCATGATCGCGGGCATCGTTGCTGACGGCGGCCAACACTTTCAGATCGACCAGCGACGCCGCGGCGGAAGCCATTTGGTCTTTGGCATCGGCCGGATAGTTTTTGTGCGACGGCAACGACCAGGCGCCGTTCACTTGCGCCACTTCGAAATCTCGAACCTGGCTGGTTCCCTCGTCGAAGGTGACAATTCGCATGCGCTTGGCCTTGAGCGGATCGTCCAGCGCGGGAAATAACGACTTGCCGACCAACGCGTCGGTTTGCACCGGCGGCGGGACAGGCCGAATCACCCAAGCCAAGAACAGCACGGCAACTGCGGTCATGACAAACGAGATGGTTTTGCTGGTTTCGTTCATAGTTTTCGTAGCAATTAGCAATTAGCGGCTAGCGATTAGCCAGATGGAAATATGGTTTGGTTTCATCGAAAGGTTTCACGCATCACGGTTCATGTCCGATTCAATTTTTGCGAATGAATGCCGCCAGTTGCTAACGGCTAACTGCTCGTTATCGGAGCCGCGCTTTGGCCACTCCTTCGCGCTCCTTCGTGCGGCGATAAAAATACACGAAAAAGGCCACCAGCAGCGGAGGCACGGGAGGCAAAATCACGCTCCATAATTTGTAAGTGTCTTGCACGCCGTGCACGGAGGCCACTAATTCGCTATTGGCTTTTTCAATTTGTTTTTGAGTTTCCTGCCGCAAATGCTCCTCGGTCACTTCCTTGCGCCGGCTGGCCACTTGCAGCTTGAGCGACAAATCGATTCCTTTCTCGCGCAGCACGTTGGGATCGGCGTTGTCCTGCTTCTGCAGCTCGGTTAACTGCTTGTTCAGCTCTTCCTTCGTATCGGTCAATTCTTTTTCCAACTGCTCCTCTTGTTCCTGGCTGGCTTTTTTGAACTGGTTGAGCGCTTTTTCCGTTTCTTTGCGCGCATCTTCCGTTTGCTTTACAATTTCCTCCAGCGGGCGGTGCATGGGCCGCTTGTTTCGCAGTTGCACAAAGCGCATGTCGCCGGCCAACACATCCAAGGCATTGAGCACGAACGTGACATTGTCGGTGTCGATTTGCAGCTCCGTATCGGGGGAACGCCGGGCACGGCTGTCGAAAAACAGTGCAGCCAGCATGTCGATATCGGCCACCAGCACCACATTCAATTGGGAATTGGCGTCTTCTTTGTGATCTGTGGCGGCATCGGACGATGCTCCTTTGGCATCCCCCTGCTTTTCGTCTTTTGCGCCGCTTTTGGCGTCTGTTTTTGCAGCGTCCATTTTTTTTGTGTCGTTCTTGGCGTCGTCCCCTTTTTTGCCGCCGGCTTTATCGCCATTATCCTTGGCGCTTGTTTTTGCGGCGTCTTCTTCGTCCTCAGTCGCTTTCGCCTTGCCTGTAATCCGCGCCGCTAAAACATATTCCTCGTTGGTCGGCGCGCCTTCGCGGCTGCGAATATCCAGCGACGCCCGCGCGCTTATCAAATCTTTCACCATAATCAGGCCGGTGTTGCTGCCGGTGTGCACCAGAGGCACAAAATCGGTGCTGGCGGCGTTGAGCTTGGTCAATCCACCGGGCAAAGGCAGAATCAACTCTTGCAGGCCGGCCGTGATTGGATTCTTTTCGTTGAACGGCTCAAAGGGCTCGCTGGTATGCGGCGCCTCGGCGCTAATGAACACGTACTCCGGTGTAAGCTGATCGATTCCCGAGAACCTTTCCGGCTTGAAATTTTGCCACACCACGGCGTAACCACTATCCAAATCGCCGAGCAGTCCGCTGCGGCGACTCTTTTGCACCAACTCCACTCCGAGCAAATCCCACAGTTCTTGGATGTTCCCCTTCGGCTCCGCTTGCGGCTGCTGGAAGGGCATCATCGGGTTTTGCCGTGAGCGGCGGGGCTCGCCGGTGCCGACGGCGCCGGCAATGTAAGCCGGCAACGGATCTTCAAAAATGGCCGTCGGCTGGCCTTTGCGCACGGCATCGATAAAGTTCGTCATTTGCGGCTGCGTCAGCGATGAAGGCTGCACTGCCAGCAGCACGTCGTAGCGCTCCGTGATGGGGTTGGTCGGATCCACGCGCACCACTTCGTATTGCTTGCCCAGTTCTTCAATCAACCGTTCGTTGGGGCGCTGCCGGGGCATGCCGCCGCTGAAATCGAATCCGCCGAATAATTCTGCATCGGTCTGCAGCACCCCCACGCGCTTTCGCTTTTGCTGCGTGATGGTCGCCAACGAGCGCACCAATTCGTACTCCACGGGCACGCCGCGCTCAAAAAACGGGATCACCATTTTCTCCAGCCCACAGGTGATCGCCGCGCCCAAATAGATGTTTTCATTTTTGAACACGCCCCGCGATTGCGTGAAGACTTCCTGCGGCGCGATGCCGAATTGTTGTTCGGCGCGTTGGGCTTCGTCGGTCAGCGGCTCCACGTCGGAATGCACGTTGGTGCGAATTTTTCCGCCGGAAAGCTGCTGGAATTCCCGCAGCAAATTCAGCAAATCGAGCCGGGTTTGCACAAATTCCTCCGGCACGTTCGCGCTGATGAAGGCTTCAATCACCACCGGATGTTGCGGATCGAGACCAGAAATTAGCTGCTTGGTTTCCGGCGCAATCGAATTCAGCCGTTCCTGGGTGACATCCGCCCGAATGTTCACGTTCTGCACCAGCAAATTCACTCCCACGGCCAGCGCCACCAGCGCCAGGGCGCGAATCACGTAATGGGGCCCCATCGATTTGCCGCCGCGGCCCCCTAGCCAATGCCGCCGGCCAATCAGCACCATGCACAAATAAAGCATGGCCACAACGATCATTAGAAAGTAGCAAATGGCGGGCAGGCTAATGACGCCGCGGCCAAAATCGCTCATTTGCTCTCCCACACTCCAACCCTTGGCAGTGGCGGTCCAGGCCGAGCCACGCACAATGACATCCAGCACATTCAAAAACACCAGCGGCGCGTTGAAGGCCACGCCCAAAATGAACGCCACCGTTAAATTGGACGTTAAAAACGACGCCACCATGCCAATGGCCAACATCGCCAAGCCCACCATCCAATAGCCGAAATACGTGCCCAAGAGCAAACCGACATCGGGAGCACCCAGCTTTCGCAACACCGACAAATTGCAAATCAGCGAGAACAGCAGCGACACGCTGAAAATTGCCACCGCGGCAAAATATTTTCCCAACACCACGTCAATATCGGCCGCCGGAATGGTCAGCAGCAGCTCGTCGGTCCCCTGCCGGCGCTCGTCGGCCCAAATGCTCATCGTGATGGCCGGTATAAACACCAGCATGATGTAGGGGAACCAATGATTCAGTTGCTCCAAGTTCGCCAGGTTGGCGTTGAAAAACTCGTCGGGCCAAAATGCTGAGAACGATCCCAGCAGCACAAACACGCAAATAAAGACGTAGCCCGTCGGGTTGCTGAAATAGCTGACAAAGTTCCGCCGGAAAATCGCGCGAATAACGTGGTAATTCATTGCAGATGGTAACGGTTCAAGTGTTGGGTGAATTTTTTATCGTATCGTTGTTCTGCTAATTGCTAGCCGCTAATTGCTAACCGCTCATCGCATTTCACGCTGGCGCCGTCGCGGTAAGCGCTCGAAAACGTTCATCCAGCGAGTAACCGTCTTTGGTCAATTCCGCGGGCGCGCCATCGTACACCAATCGACCTTCGTTAATGAACAACACCCGATTGGCAATCGCTTCCACTTCCTGCATGATATGGGTCGAAAGCAAAATGGTTTTTTCGCGCCCCAGCCGGCGAATGGTTTCCCGCACTTCGCGAATCTGGTTCGGATCCAATCCTGCCGTGGGTTCGTCAAGAATTAACACGTCGGGCTCGTGCAACAGCGTTTGCGCCATGCCTACACGTTGCCGATAACCTTTCGATAACTTGCCAATGGCCTTGCCAATCACTGCGCCTAAAGCGCACTGTTCCACGACGGCATCAATGCGCTGTTTTTTCCGCGCCGGCGACATGCCGCGCGCGTCGGCAAAAAATTCCAGTAGGCTGCGGGGAGTCATGTCGACATACAGCGGGCCGTTTTCCGGCAAATAACCCAACCGGGACGAGGCCGCCAAGCGATCGCGGGCCATGTCGTGCCCGGCAATGCGGGCGGAGCCGGCGGTGGGAGCCAAATATCCGGTCAGCAGTTTCATGGTGGTGCTTTTGCCGGCCCCGTTCGGCCCCAAAAACGCCACCACTTCCCCCTGGTTCACATGAAACGAGACATCATCAATGGCCGCGAAATCGCCGTAATATTTCGACAACCCGACCGCCTCGATCATTGCTTGCCCGTTGGTTTCACCCATGTTCCCTCAACTCCCTGTGGCTCGGAATGCGGTTGGCGCTGCAATTGCCAAAAAAACACAACTTTAGTTTTGGCAATAGTTTACGGCGTTACTTTCGAGGTTGCCAGGGTCCCCTAGAGTGTTGGCAGCTATTCACTCAACCACCATCTGCCCAAGAACTTACAACGCCAGGAACGAGTTTGTCCAGACCATCTCCCCTACGCAATAAACCAGCTCTTGGATCGCTGCCGGGCGTGATACAATTTCACAGCTTATCATGGCACAATGTAACTATGCTCGAATCCCAGCCAGAATTGCCAGTTCTCTCGATTTCCGCCGAAGAGATGCAGGAGTTTGAAGCTGCCGCCCGGCGGCCTTTGCGCGAGCGGTTTAAGTACGCTTTTATCCGCACGTACAAGCCAGTGCTCGACGACGCCACTTTCCGGGCCTTCGATACCATGGCCGACTATCGCGCCTGGTGTGAAAAAAATCTTCCCGATTGGCTCGGCTATGGGCGCATTTGAGTATCGCCAAGCGGAGGAAATCCGCGATGCCTTCGCACGGCATGGCGTAAGATATCTGTTCATCGGAAAATCGGGCGCCATTCTACTTGGCTTTCCCGACACAACGCAGGATGCCGATCTGTACGCGGCAAAGACCGAAGGGAATTGCAAAGCAATTAATTTGGCGCTCGCTGATTTAGGCTTCCAATTGTCCGAAAATCAACTTCGGGAAATAGAAAGTGGCAAGGACTTTGTGCAGTTGAAGAATGGACCATTTGATCTGGATCTAATTTTTGCCCGCGACGGGATAGAGCAATTTGACGACGCTTGGAAAAGACACGTCGATGTCGAAGGCTTTCCCGTTTGCCACATCGACGACATCATCGCCAGCAAGAGGCTGCCGGTCGGCAAAGAGATGTGGAATCGCTTCCCCGATTGCGGTCTTTCCGCGAATACTGGATAAAAAACCACCCGAGTTAATCACAATTTCGCTCTCACCCCATCACCCGCGCTCCCCCAGCGGGTCGCGGCTAAACCTCACCCCATCACCTTATCACCCGCTCACCTTATCACCTCATTATCCCTCCCATGCCCAAGCCCCTCCGTTGCCCCTGGCCGCCGCTGGATGATCCGCTTTACGTGGCTTACCACGATACCGAATGGGGTGTGCCGCTGCATGACGACCGCAAGCTGTTTGAGTTCTTGGTGCTGGAGGCGTTTCAAGCGGGCTTATCGTGGCGGTGCGTGCTGCACAAGCGCGAAAATTTTCGCCGGGCCTTCGCTAAATTCGACTATCGCCAAGTGGCCCGCTTCACCGCGCGCGACCTCCAGCGATTGGTGAACGATGCCGGCATTGTGCGCAATCGGGCCAAAATCAAGGCCACGGTGAATAACGCGCAGCGCTTTTTGGAAGTGCGCGAAGAGTTTGGCACGTTTGCCAAATACATGTGGAGCTGGGTCGAGGGCCGCCCCATCGTGAACCGATTTCGCAAGATGAAAGAGGTGCCCGCCTTCGACGACGTTGCCGCCCGCTGGTCAAAAGACCTCAAACAACGGGGCTTTCAATTTCTGGGCCCCACGGTGGTGTACGCCCACATGCAGGCGGTGGGCATGGTGAACGACCACACCATCGATTGCTTCCGCCACCGCGAAGTGCAAAAGCCCGCGCGCAAATGAAGCCGCTTGCTAACGCGCGCGGCTCTGTTTTTCACCCCTAACCCGTCACCCCATCACCTGCTCATCCATCCACAGGCTCCGCCGGCGTTTTCAAAATGAGCTGGTAGAAATCCAGATCGAGCCAGCGGCCGAACTTGAAGCCCGCCTGCTTCACGGTTCCGCAGTACGCGAAGCCGAACTGTTTGTGCAGCGCAATGCTCACGGCATTTTGCGAATCGATGCCGCCCACCAGCACGTGATAGTTTTGCGCTTCGGCCGCGGCAATCACTTCCCGCATCAATACTTTCCCCACGCCTTGCCCGCGAAATTGTGCGTCCACATACACCGAATGCTCCACGGTGTACTTGTAAGCCGGCCGCACCCGGAAGGTGCCGTACGTGCCAAACCCCATCAATTGGCCCGCCTCGTTGACCACGCCGATCACCGGGTAATTCCCCTTCCGCTTGTCGGCAAACCAACTGTGCATGGTCTGCAACGTGCGGGCATGATAATCGTACAGCGAAGTGGTGTTGGCGATGGCGTCGTTAAAAATCGCCAAAATCGGCTCAGCATGCGATTCGTCGCACTGGATAATTTTCATGGGCACAAACCCGGTGGCTGTATTGCAGAAGGCGGTCAATGATACCGCAAGCACGCAGCCGAATAAAGCAAGCGCGAATTATGATCGTCGTCTAATTTGAAAAATGTAGCGGCGGCTGTCCTCAGCCGCCGCCGTGTTCATCGAGAAAAAGTGGCTGGGGACAGCCATCGCTACATCTACTTCCGATCAAATTAGGCGACGACCCGAATTATTCACAATTTATGAGAATAATTGCGGCGCTGGGAGTCGTCGCCGGAATCGCATACATTGGGATTCCTTGAAACCGACGCCAGATGAATTGCGCGCAGCCATGGTCGCTTTGAGCAGCGAGGCCGCGCCAGCCAACGTGCTTTCACTATTTACATACAGCAGACGATCATTCGGGAGGACTGCATGCCAGACGACAGGGGAATTCTCAGTAGCGAAGAGCGCGAAAAATGCGCTGCGTGGTTTTTGGAACACGGGTCCGGCAGCGTCCAGTGCCCGATTTGCAAAACCAGCCAGTGGGAAATTGAGGACCATCTGATCAAGACCCACGTTTTAATTCCCGGTCGCAGAAGCATAGAGGGCGTGCCGATGTATTCGTTTTTCATGGTCTGTTGCCAAAAATGTCGGCACACCCTGTTCGTGAATGCCGTCGATGCACAGATCATTCCAAATCGACCCGCCGATCCTGCCTGACGGGCTAATTGCCGTACCGAATCAGGTATGATGCGGACATGATTATTCCACTGCTCGCCGACGATATTGGGCCGATCGTGGCGGTGGTGTTCGCATTGCCGATCATTCTCGGAATCGCCAGCCGGCTGGCAATGATTGCTTTGAAGCGGAAGCGAGGCCAGCGCCCATGGTGGGGCGTGACGATTGGCGCACTTTCCGTCCTCTGCGGCATCGCTGTGCTGCTCATGCTGGCGACTAAGCGCGGCGGCGCACCGTCGTTCTTCTATTTGGCCGGCCTCTTCCCGTTACTAACCGGCGCCGGCTGCCTCATCGTTTGGAATCAAAAGCCGAAAATGTAGATCGGCGAACCGCCGGCGCGATTGGATTGCTGCTGGCTCATCGAGAGCCGGTGCGCCGGGGGTTGGCAATTCGATAAAACATCTAGCATCGGACAGGCTCTCATCTGCCCGCCGCCTCCAGTTTCCGCCGCTCTTCCGATCTGCGTTCATTCCCGTTCATTCGCGGCTCATCTTGCCCGGTCGGGTGGCCGGGTCGAGGCTGCCGAGCCCCTGGATTCCCACGCCCGGGCCAGCCACCAGACCACACGTGTCTGACACACAGTGGCCCAAAAATTGGCTTGCATTTCTCGCGGCAATGTAATATACAAATGAACAGTATCAGCGGGTTGTGATTCGCTGACGGTTTACTCACAGGTTCCCGACTGGCACAGTCGGGCCATGTATGATGTGTCCGATCACAATAAAATTTCGCGACGATCCAAATTTTTCCAATCACGAAAATGATCGTCGGACGCTCAAACAAACAATCAACAATTCACCAACAATGAACATCGCGGGACGTAAATCGAATTGGTTTTGTCGTCTGCCGGCGCGCAGCGGGCTGCGAATTTGCCGTGCTGCGGCAAGCGCGGTCCTGACAAAACTGGTCGATTTTGCCCGGAAAATAAAAGGACGTGACAAAAACAATTACATCCCCGGCCTGCTTCTCGCCGCGGATCGGTCAGTGGAAAATGAAATTTTGACTGAAAAATCAGCCGGCACGCCCAAAGGACAGGTGGCGCTGCCAGTGGGCATCGTCGGTGGCGGGAAAATCGGTCCGCACATGCACGCCCCGGGTTTCTTGCCGCTGCACGGCGGCGCGAATCATCAGCCGCGAAATTTCCAGCATGTTCTGCAATTCCCAGCCCTTGGGATCGGTGAATTGCCGCGGCAACACGTAGCGGCACCAACGGTCGATATCTTCCGAGGCGGCGGTCAAGTGCTCCGCATCACGGCGCACGCCACAGGAACGCCACATCAGCGATTTGAGCGAATTGCGAATGTCGGCCAAATCGAGCGGCTCGCCCCCATCGACGACCGGCGGATTTTCCAGCGGCAGCACTTGGAACGAATCGGGCATGCGCGCCGCGGCCTCCGAAGCGCCGGTTCCGGCATACGTGCCAAACACCAACCCTTCCAGCAAACTGTTCGATGCCAACCGATTGGCACCGTGCAGCCCGCTGGACGTGACTTCGCCGGCCGCCCACAAGCCGGGGAGCGTGGTGTGGCCGGCCAAATCGACGGTGACGCCGCCAATCATGTAATGGGCTCCCGGGCGCACCGGGATGGGATCGCGCGTGATATCGAGCCCAAACTCGGCGCAAATGGCCGCCATGCCTGGGAAACGGGCCCGGACGGTGGCCGGATCGAGATGGCTCATATCCAAGTAGACATTCGGGTGGCGCGTTTTTTCCATCTGCGAAACGATGGCCCGGCTGACGACATCGCGTGGGGCCAGTTCGGCGCGCGGATCGTATTCGGGCATGAACCGATGACCATTGCGATCGGTCAGGCGGCCGCCGGCGCCGCGCATGGCTTCGGTAATAAGATTTCGGCTGCTCCCGGCAATGTACAACACCGTGGGATGGAATTGCATGAACTCCATGTCGCGCAGCTCGGCGCCGGCCCGCCAGGCAATGGCCAACCCATCGCCAGTGGCGACTTCGGGGTTGGTGGTTTCGCGAAATACTTGCCCGCAACCTCCGGTGCACAAAATAGTTTGCTTGGCCCAGACCATGGTTTTGCCGTGCTGGGCGTTCCAAACCAGTGCCCCGCGGCAGACGCCTTCGTGCGTCAAGAGATCGATGGTGAAGGTATCTTCCCACATTTGCACGTTGGGCAAGCCGGCCGTGTGCTCGATGACGGCCCGCATCACTTCTTTGCCGGTGGCGTCGCCCAGGGCATGCACAATGCGATCATGGCTGTGGCCTCCTTCGCGCCCCAGGGCCAGGCCGCCGGCTTCCAGATCGAAATGCGTACCCCACTCGATCAGTTCCCGAATTTTCTCGGGGGCATCGCGGACCACCAATTCCACCACGGCCCGATCGCACAGTTTGCCACCAGCGGTGAGGGTATCGGCGATGTGATCTTCAAAGCGATCTTCCGGATCCAAGACGCCGGCAATGCCCCCTTGGGCGTAAGCGCTGTTCGATTGCCGCGACGTTTCTTTGGTGATGACCAACACCGAGAGCCGCGGATCGACTGCGTTAGCGGCCCGCAACCCGGCCAGGCCGCCGCCGATAATGAGCACATCGGTAAAGTGGTGCGGGACCCGCTTGGGAAAGAAGGGAACCAGGTAGCGCGGCGAGGGATCCATCGGCAGTGGTCAGTGGTCGGTTGGCAGTGGTCAGTGGTTGACGCAGAGCAAATTTTCACAGAACCCGGGGCCACATTCCGCTTTCGGCTTAGCGACTCCTCTGCGTTTAACCGCTTGCTACTGTACACGGACAACTGACCATCGACCACTGGCCACTGACAACTTGTTACTTGTCGCTGCTGTTGATTCCTTGGCTGTATGCCTTGGACTGCTCCATATATTCCGGCGGCGGAGTGGTATGCCGGCCGCTGGCCATGCCGCGCTGGCTGTCGCTGGTGATGGTTTTGCCGGAGCGATCGGTACGATCGGGCCGCAATCCCAGGCTGCGCAAAGCATCTTCCGCTTCGCGCCGCGATTGATCGTTGGGATCGGAACGTTGAGCGTCGTGCAATCGCTGCTCCTGGCGTTTGATAAAATCTTCCGCTTCCGCCCGCGACCAGCCCAAATCTTTCAACATATTATCTCCCTCTTGGCCGTTTTTCATGGCGTTCTTCAGATAATCGAGCGCCAATCCGGTCGCTTTTTTGGCGTAGTCGAGATTGGCATTGTCGGGCTTGGATTGCGGACCCTCCATGAAGCCGCTGCCGTAACCGCTGGCCGATCCGCCCGTGCCATTGGCGGCGCCTTGCGACGGCGGCTGGGGATAGGGGGAGTTTTCCTGATTGGATGGGTTGGGCGTGGATTTGGAAAGCGGCGGTTGGGAGTTGTCCGACTTGGGTTGCTCGTTCGATTTTTGTTGATCGGGCCGATCGTTGCTGCGATGGTCGGCCGGACTGGCGTGCGAATTGGTGCTCGACTTGGCGTTGGACGGAGATGGCGAATCGGAATTGGAACTGGGCTTGCCACCGTCATGGGAATTCGGATTGGATTCGTTTTTGGAATCGGACTTCGAATCGCTCTTGGAATCCGAGCCGTCTTGAGTGCGGCTGGAAGAACCCTGACCCTTTTCGTTTCCCGACTGACCCGTGGGCTGGTCCGATTTTTGATCGCCGCCTGGCTTTTGCGACAACTCACCCTTGCCCGGCTCTTCCGACTTGCCGGCGCCTTGATCGGACGGAGTGTTTTGGCCGGCGCTTCCTTTTCCTTGGCTGTTGCCGCTTTGCCCGCCACCTTTGCCTCCGTTGCCGGACCGGTCGCCATCTTGTTGACCACGCGAGTTAGATGGGCGCTGGCTGTTGCTGGGCGACTGCGACTCTTGTGACTTGGAATCGTTCGGCTTGCCGGAGTTGTTCGAAGGTTTATCGCTAGGCTGCCCGTTTTGCTGCGGAGGAGGAGAACCGTGGGGATTATCTTTGTTGTCGCCCGATTCCGATTTGCCCTGTGGACTTCCAGAATTTTCCGATGGAAGTTGCTGCGAATGATCGGCGCTTTTATCGGACGGATTTAGCGACGGCTTTCCTTGCGGCTGGCCGTCGTGAGACTGTGATTTCGGATTTTCCGCAGACGGCTTGTGATCCGCTTTCGATTGCGGCATGCCGTTGGAATTCGGCTGGTTCTGGGTTTGATCGTTGTTGCCCGGCGGCGATTGATCGCCCGGATTCGATTCATGCGAATCGGATTTTTGCTCGTTGCCGGGTTGGCCATTCTCCGACTTTTCTCCTGGTTCCGACTTTCGATCGGACTTCTCATCGGATTTTTGGCCGGAAGCAGATTTCTGATTATCGGGCTTTCGGCCGTCGGATTTTCCATTCTCAGCCTTTCCATTCTCAGTCTTTCCATTCTCAGTCTTTCCATTGTCTGACTTTCCTTTGTCGGATTTCCCGTTGTCAGACTTCTGATTATTCACCGGCGGTTGCGACTTGCCCGGCTGATCGGGGGAATTCGAAGACCCATTCTCCTTCGAGGAATCGCCTTGGTTATTTGGCTGTCCAGCGTCCGACTTTTGGTCGCTGCCGGGAGAATGATCGTTACCGGAATTTCCTTTTTCGGCTTTGTCTTTGTCGGAAGTTCCATTCTCAGATTTTTCCTTGTCAGTTTTTCCGCTGTCAGATTTTCCTCGCTCGGTTTGATCACGATCCGATTTTCCACTATCGGATTTTCCATTATCCGATTTTTGCTTGGCAGATTCATTTCCCGACGGCTGCGTCCCACTCCCCTTTTCAGCGTTCTGGTCACGCTGGTTTTTTTCTCCGCTGTTGTCATTTCTCTCGCTGGCTGGACCTGACGATTGGTTGGCCGGCTGCTTGTCGGACGATTGAGCTTCCGGCGATTGCTGTCCAGACGGATGGGCATCTGCATTTCCACTTTTTTGCGAATTGCCCGATTGATTGTTTTGATTGCCGCTCGATTTCGACTCTTGCTGCTTGTGCTCCAGAATGCGTTCAACCCCTTTGCCATCGTCGCTGCCGTCGGAGGGGATGGGAGTGCTGTTATTTGGCTGGCCCGAAGATTGCGAGTGGACATCGTTGGAAGAAGAGCGATCGCCCGATTGGCTATGATTGTTGGGAGAATTGTTGTTTGATTGCGATCCGTTCTGCGTTCCGTTTTGATTTTTATTCTGATCTGACTGCGACTCGTTCTGAGAATTTTTCGAAGCGTTGGGATCCGACTGCTGTGACCCGCCCTTGCCACTTTGGTTGCCGTGGGAATTGCCGGATTGATTTCCTTGTTGCTTATCCGGGTTCCGCTGCTGACCGCTTTTGTTTTCTTGCTGCTGATCTTTGTTCGACAATGGTTGATTGTTATTTGGCGATTGCTTTCCAGGCTGATCTTGTGGTTGATTGCCGTTGCTTTTGTTCTGGTCAGACTTTTGATCCCCTGGGTTTTGCGGATTGCTGTGCTGCTCCTCGCTGCCTTGGGAGCGTTGGTCGTTTTTCGAATCGCTTTTGCCGTCGGGCTGCTTACCAGGTTGCGGCTTATCGGTCAGCGGAGGGGCGCTTTGGTCGCCTGGCAGCGATTTATCTCCGTTATTGGGCTGTGACAGATTATTCGGCTGCTTTTGGCTTCGATCTGCATCGTTTTCGCTGGGTTGATCGTTCGAGTTATTTTTCTGGTCCGCACTACGGTGCGGCTGCTTGTCATCTTTGCCGTCCGGAGGTTGAGAATCGTCGTTTTTGGAGCCGCGGTTTTCTTGACCTTGCTGTTGCGGCCTTCCCTCATTGCGCGAGTCGTGGGGCTGTGGATTATTTAGTTGATTCTTCGGCCCTTCATTTTGCGCCAGGGGATCAGCCTGCTGCCGCGTGTTTGAATTTTCCGGCGCAACAATGCGAATTCGCCGTTCCGGAGTCATCGTTTCGTTGGCCTCAGGCGACTTATTATCAGTGGCCTCGGCCAAATAACGCACCACATCTCCCACTTTCAAACCTAGTTTCTGTGGCGCAAATTGATACTTGCCATTGAAGGGGCCCACATGGACGCCATCGGGCAACAAAGGTTGATCAATCAATTTGCCCCGCTCGGTTTTCGCCCGCAGAACCACGCTGCTCAGCGCGAAATCAGGATCGATCGCCCGCACTTCCAATACGATTTGGCCATCCAACGGCACGGAAACTTCTTCCTGTTGTGGGGCCAAGAACGTTACTTCGGGCGGCAAATCGGGCACAACCTCAATGCGATGTTTAATTGGCTCCGGGTTTACCATCCCCTGCGTGTTGACAATTCGCAATTGATAACTGTCGTACAGAGGCCCGGTGCGGACATCATTAAGCGACAACACGAAGGACAGCGTGGCGTCATTGCCGTCGACTTTCATAGCTCCGTCAAGCTTGCCATCGCAATTGAAATCAATCGACGCCGATTTGACTGGCTGGTTGGCGACGCCATGAATGGTCACTTGCGTGCCTTCGAGTGCCTTCACATCGCCATGATGCGATACGGTGATGGGATTCAGGCCTGTATAGGCTGGATACTTGTAATCGATTCGGTCGACCATGATGGTTGGCGCCGGCACAATGTGCACGTGGTACACGCTGCTGATTGCATCGCCCGCTTCGATGCGATAATCCAAGTCCTGCTGAATTCCCTCCTTACCTTCCGGCAGCACCGCCACATGACGATAACCCTCGGGCACATGCATTGGGATCGCCCGATCAACGACTTGATGATCCGCTGTGCTATAGAAGAGCTTGACGACGTCATTGCCTCCCAAACCCTGAATTTCGGCAGATACTTGAACTGGTTGTCCGCGAAAAGCCGTGGAGTTACCTGGTCGAACATCAAGAATACTGACGCGCGATGGGGCGGGAACATCGACCCACGGGAGCACCACACGCTGGACCGTGGTAAACGGATCTTTCGGCGACAGCACAAAATAAAGCGCAAAGGCAGCTACAAAACCGAGGAACGCATAACCTAGGTGAATCAGCCGAGTGCGATCGACGGCACTCTCTACATGCGTGCCGGACAGGTCGGCAACCGCTTGCTCCTCCAGCGCGCTATAGACGACCTGGTGTATGGTTTCCCTTTGTTGGCGAAACAGCAAAAAATTGATCAGGCTGTTTTTAAGCGAAGGCTTGTTGCGCTCGATCGCATGCGCAGCGTAGATCGAATTCACCCGGCCAAACGCCGCAGGTAATACGACAGAGACTAACCAATAGCTCGCACCGATGACAAACATACCGAATAAAAAATACCGCTCCACAATACTCAAGCCGCCATGCAGCACCCAATGATCGATGAGCGCGGTCGCCAAGAAAAACGCCAGCGTGGATACAGCTAATATGGTCAATGCCGTCCCCACTTCGACCGCCTTTACCTGACTGCGGGTGCGACGGAGGCGTCGGTCGATTAAGTAGCCTCGGTCCGGAGACTTCCCGCCCCGGTGTTTACCATCGGGCTGGCTTTGTGTTGAACCAGGATCGGGCGGGGCAACGCCGATAGCCACTTGCATCTGCTCCTAAAACTGCAAATCAGACTGATCCGTTCCTGATGGCTAATTTCTATTTATATACAGCCTTGGACGGGAAAATTAGCTTCTCTTAGATTATAGACGCCTAATGAGCTTGTTTTAATCACTTGGGCCTAAAGAAGTGCCTTATTGAGCAGCGCAAAACGGGGATGGCAAGGTTCTAACGCCTATTTTGCCGGACCCATTAATACAAATGGCGCCCAAAAATAAGGCGACGACCATTTTGACTGTGCACGGACATATTTTTTTGCCTCTGCCAACGCCACTGCGTAATTGGGCGTTTGGCCAGCTCGGAGCGATTCGCCCAAGGCGGCTGCAAAAGAACCGATCAGTTCCGAAGTCGATTCATCGTCCACATCCCACTGACTGCAAACAACCCGCCGCGCACCGGCCGCCAAAAATGCCCGCGCCATCGTCGAACCGGCCTCTAATGGCCGATCCGGCCCAATATTCGTCTGGCACGCGCTGAGCACAACCAATTCGCAGCTGTCCAGTGGCAGATTGTGGATTTCGAACAACGAAAGAAAACCGTCATTTTCAGTAGTGACATTTTGGAAATTGTCTGGCTGCGTTAAAGCCAAGGCACCAAATAAATTCTGATACTGTTGATCGACTAGGCCATGCGCAGCCAAGTGCACGAATTGCCGGCCCGCCAAATGTGTGCGGACATTTCGTTCTGAAGCGTTCAGGTCTTCCAATGTGATTACATCTTTCAGACCAGCGGAGCGCAGGGAGGCAGCAACCTTGCGGCATTCGCTTGACGTGCCAGGAAGTGGCGACAGCGTGCCGCCTGCCGCGATGTAATCGGCCAATGCCACATCACTGGAAGATCGACTTATCGCCGGATCGATTTCCGGATAGCGCGGGTTACCCACGGTGAGTAAGGAAAAATCCTTTACGCTCTCTACCGATTTACGCTGCCCCAACGCCGCTAAAATCATCGCCGACGGCGCATAAGCGATGGGCGGCAATTCATCGAGCAAATAGCGCGGCGGATCGATAGATACACGCAGTGCTTCCATCGGTAGTTGATGCAATGCTCCATCCGGAACCAGAGCAATATAGCGCGGGCTTCGCCGGCGAAGTTCTTCACGCAGGGCCGGCGGAACAAAGATGTCCGTAATCATCAATTCTTCACTTGGGCCGATTGCATACTTGGCGCTAGTCACGGCCTTTTGGCCTAGCTCACGACTAGAATTGCGAGCATGTTCCGGTTCGCAAAGCGTTGCCACGAAACGGAACACTAACTGTGCCGCCGCCTGGCGAGATAATGGACCTGCTGGAATTCCCAGCCGTGACGATTGCTCAGCCGACACTACCAGGGGATAGTGCGTCACTTCCTGACTGCTGCTAAACGTTGCATTCCTATTGGAATCGCCGCCCGCATCGGAAGATGTATCAACGGCTGCAGAATTACGTGAGGCCACATTTCCATCGATTAAAAACAAATGCCCCCCGGTTTGACCCAGATAATAAAGCAGTATCACACTGTCGGAAGACAACACATGCGATTTTACGACGGGCCAAGCTTGCAGCTCACGATTCCCTAATAGTAACTCGCGATAAAATGGACTGGCGTCGCGAATGGCAGTTTGGATATCCGCATACTGACGACGCAAATCAGCCAAACGACCTGCTAGTTCAGCTGACAAGTCCGCAATTTTGCCGCTAGAATTCTTCCTGGTGGTATTAGTTTCATTGACGGACGCACCGGTTGCCGAATTCGCTACTGCATCCGATGGGCCATTGGAAACAAGCCACTCGATCGCCGAAGCCTGCAAGGCATGATATTGCGACAGAATTGTTTGTTCGTCGTCTATCAAATGCTCTTGTGGCGTGTTCCGCAACGATGCCTTCAAATCGATTCCAGCAGCTCGCACCTGGTCGAGAAAAGTACGGTTGCGGCCCGCTTCCGCATAGCTCAGAGCATCATCCCAATGATTCTCTTCCACGCTCCAATCAACCAATAAATCAAACGCTGCTGCGAACTGGGCAAAATAAACAGCTCGTTGTGCTTCACCGCCGGTGGTTTCGGCTCGCGGCGATTCAATTACGCGCACTGCCTCGTGCAAGCAATTCAGCGCGTCCTCTTTGCGTCCCAGCTTGCGGAGTATTTGAGCGCGGTTCACCAAAGCCATGTAATGCATTGCAGGATATGCTTGAATTACTTCTTGCAATTCAACAGCACTGCGCGAAAGAGTTTCCGCTTCATCAAAATTACTCTCTTTTGCTGCTAATTGACTCAAATAACTCAAACACCGAAACGCGATGGCGGTTTGCCCATTGAGCTGGGCAATTTGCAGCGCCGAGTGCCATGATTCTTTGGCAGCCTTTAGCTCGCCGCGACGATATTGCAATGTGGCGGTCAAATGCAACAGGTTTGCTCCGGTCGGTTTTTGCAATAATCCATGTTGTGTGCAAAGACTAAGCGCGGACTGGATATGAAAATCCGCTCGCTGGAGTGCAGCGTTCAACCCACGATTCTGAGACATGCTTTGAAAGTTGGCATTCGTCTCAGATGATACTGAAACCATCGATTCGTCTAGTGGTGAAATATCCTCGGCCAAATATAATGACGCTAGCGCAATGTGAAATGGCAGCAGCGCGATATCCGTATCCGATGGATGTCGTTTTTGCACTAGCGCCAAGGCTTGCTCACAGGTGGCGGCGGCGGAGTCAAATTGTCGCTGCGACTTGTAAAGCATCGACAAATTGAGCAGTGCCGTGCTATGCAACTCCTCTGATCGGCGATCGTCGATATTCGCCGGATCGCGACAAATGGACTCCACTTCCAGATAATTCGTTAGCGCCTCGTGAAATTGGCCACGAGCATTTTGAACTGCCGCCAAATTCGAAAGCGCATCCGCCAGTTTGACATCGTGGGAAGACAACACCGCTCGATAAGACAATAATGCCTCTTCCAAAAGCGATTGAGCTTGCGTGAAACTACCCGTTTGACGTGCGATTTCCGCTAAATTGACCAACGTGCCGGCCAAGTCTGCCGGGGCCAGCGGCACACGAGTGCGCCAATACGCGGCCGCTTCTTCTAAAATAGGCCGAGCTGCATTCCAATCCTCGTTTTTGGCTAAAAAAGCTCCCAGCATCGTTTTGGCACGTATGAAAGCAGGATCGTCTGCTCGTAATCGCGGTTCCAATCGCTGTAGCAAATCCTGCGATATGCTCACTCCGTCGGGCCAATTTCCTAACCGCATATCAATTTCCTGAAGTCCCTGGAGACATTGTAAATCGAGGAATTTAACTTCAGGTTTGGTTGCAGTATGAAGAGTCCCTTTGGCGGCAGGATCAAGAAGCTGACGATACAAATTCGCGGCGGATTTCCATCTATCCTCGGCCAACGTATCTGCACCAAGTGTTTGCAACACTACGGCCAAACGATTTAACAGCGCGGCCTGAGCCACGGTCGGTTCGTTGTGATCTACGTTTTGTTGCCACGAGAGCGCCTGTTCAAGAACCGTGCGCTCCGCCGCAAAATTTCCCTCTGCATGTCGACAGCGCGCCAGTTCATTGCTCAAATCCATCCGAGCTAAGTCATCCAGCTCAGGCGAACCGCTCTGCAATAATCGATCTATAAGCCCAGCCGCCTCGTCGGCACGGCCTAGTGCTAATAAGCATTCCTCTTGTAATTTTGCGGCCTGAACTAGTTGCTGCACTGTCATGTGGCCAGAAAGATAATGATCCACGATGTGTCGGGCGCAGTTCTCTGCCACGGTCCACTGTTTTGCAGCCTGCTGCTGAGCAACCTCTTGTCGATCGGCAAGCGCTGGAGCGGCAACCGCTCGGGCCAATTGAACTTGCGCATTGGCTTCCCATAATGGATCATCCAACCGCGCCCCTGCTGGAATTGCCAAAGCTCCGCGCAGTGTTTTCTCAGCTTCTTTGAATTCATCCAATGACATCTGCAAATCGGCGATTGTTAGCGCCATCGTCTGTCGATAAGTGTTTTGCTTAGCAGGCACGCCGTCGAATTGATGGTCCTGAAGTTGTTGTTGCTGAAGAGCACATCGCAAGGCCGCGTCGAAGCGTCCGGATGCCTGATTGACTTCTACCGCCAAATTCAAGCAGGAAATTGATGCTGGCACAGAAAGTTTGGCGGCCTTGCGGGGTTCAAGCAATTGGTCTAGCACTTCCACCGCTTGACGGTACTGGCCGGCGCGATACAAATCGTTAACCAAGCGCACGTCAACAGGCGGCCCTTGGTCTTCCGCCATAGCGTGGGTTAGACATGGTCCGCCCAGAAACAATGCCCAGACGGCATACGCTGCCAACGGCCAGTGTTCGCGCATTTGGTGTTCCAGCGGCCTAATCACGAATAGCTTCCTGGAAAAATAACCAACCGCGATAAGCTTTGAACCGAGAATTTAATTCTGGCTCTAATTCACGTACGACCCGTTTCGGAGATTCTATCGGGTTTTGCCCTAAACCTCGTGCTAATGAAGTCGGCGATAAATCAGGATGCACAAACTCAACGATTTGCCGTGGACGTGACAGTTCGTCCGCCAAGGCAAAGGTCTGTTTTTCAAACTGCAGGAGTTCGACAGCCGACAGCGGCTTATCAGCAACCGTCACCAAAGCCAATTGAGCGCCGGAGGTTCCTTCCACGGGCCACCATTTTGCTGTTCCTCCATTGCTTTTGGCCTCGGCCGGACTCCAAACTTCGCTCTCCGGTTGTTGCTGTTCCAAAGGCGCGCCTGGTTCGGGCCACAAACGCTTAGGTTTGCCTTCAGCATCGTACCAATACAAATAAATATAGCCCGGCCGATCAATTTTCGCGTGCAACTGTAATTTATCGCCTGGATGAATCGGCAGGTCAGCCTGATGGAGCTTGACGAAGTCGTTTACTTGCAACCGCCGCTGCAAAAATATTTCCAAGGTTGGCGGGTTATAGGATGATATATTCGTTTGTATTGTAGGACTAAGCGTAGTCGGCAAATTCACTGCTTTATCGGCTTTATCGAACAGCCGATCACGCCATGCCCACATTACGGCAGCCACTGCGAACACCATCCCAGCCAGCGCTACGATGAAAAATTGCCATCCGCGATTGCGGAGCGGCGGACCTGCCAGCACGGCACGCAACTCGGCGGCCATGTCGGCTGCTGTGGTGAACCGACCAGCCGGCTCTTTGGCCATGGCCCGTAAACAAATTTGCTCCAGCGGCTGGGGGATATCGTCGTGAATGGCGCGCGGTGGTGGCGCCGCACGGTACTTTACTTGCTCCAACAAATCGATCGAACTTTCCGCATTAAACGGGCGCCTGCCGCAAAGCAATTCGTATAAGACTACACCTAGCGAATAAATGTCCGATTGCGACGTTGCCCAATGCGATTTTCCGTCGGCTTGCTCCGGACTCATATAAGCCACGGTTCCCAACACCCGGCCGGTATCATCTGTGAAAAAGCGATCGTCGATCTTGGCCAAGCCGAAATCGGCCAAACGTGTATGGCCGGAATGATCGATCAAAATATTAGCCGGTTTAATATCCCGATGCACCAACCCTTGCAAATGCGCGTAGTGCAAAGCATCGGCCGTTTCAGAAATCCAGCGAATCGCGTCTTCGCGCGTAAAATCAGCCATTTCGATGCGCCGCTTCAGATCGTTTCCTGCTACATATTCATAAACGATGTAGCCACGACCATCTTCGGTGCAGCCCGTATCAAGCACCGCTACAATTCCAGGATGCCGCAAGCGGGCCACACTTTGCGCTTCGTGCAATAAATCCGTCGCGCCATTACCCAACGATGAGGTGTGCTCATGACGAAGTTTAATAGCGACATTCCGTTTCAATTGCGGATCAAAGCACAAATACACAGCACCAAATGTGCCCAAGCCAATTTGCCGACGACATTCATAACGGCCAATCTTAAGAGGCGGTTTCTCTGTGAAAATAACGGGTGATTGCCGATCGGTTCCATCACGATGTTGTGACACCGTCGGGCTGTGCATTGCTTCGTTCTTCGAGCCCGAAGGGTGTTTAACGTCGCTAGGCAAACGAACGTCGAGTTGCGTGGTTTCATCAGGTGTCGGCAACATGATGATTTCTCCAAACGATTTTGCGTTCTAGTGCAAGAATATCAAAGTGTCGTATCAAAAGCTGAATTGCCCGGGATTCCATCACGTGCATTGGTGTCGAAATACAGGCGGGTTGCCACACAGCTCAGCCCCAGCCTAAAGCCCCAAGCGACGAAATAATGTGCCCTTATTATCTTGCAGGCGCTGCCGATAAATCCACCAAGCGGCGGCAGCCATGCCTGCGCCCGCTGGTATTGCCAACCACATATAGTTTATCCAGGAAAATTCAGTGGGATTTCCGACCTCAGGCGTGAGTGCCTTGATTACTGTCTCAATCACCGGTGCCTCAACAGATTGCTGCGGCGCCACTTTTTTGTTTACCGTTACTTCTCGTCTTACAACTTCGTCGCCATATTCAATTGCTAACAATTGCGGCTCCTCGACGTCAGCCAATTTCATAAGCACGCCTTCCACAATATCGTCGCCTCCGGTGGATTGACGCGGAGCAAAGGCGATAAGAGCGATATCGCTCGTCTTCGTGCGGGTCGGCATGGGAGGACCGTTGTCCGACACCGTCTGCGCACCAGGCTGTGCATCGCCTCCCCCACCTGCCAACAGTGCTTCCGACGATTTCAATGGCGTGAAAGCGCCCGCCGTGCTACTTACAACCAACTGCGATACCACGGGCGCTCCTGATCCCGTAGACGAATTGACAAGTGAAACATTCGAAGGTGAATTGGATCCGGTCGGGACAATCGGTACGAATGCCTTATGAGCGGGCGGTGGCGGCGTCCCCTCGGATTTAATTAAATCGATCAAGGATTGCAAATCGAGATTGTTAACGTGGCCATCCTGATTAATATCCCCAACGGTCAATAGCTGTGAATCGCTGAGCTGGTTCGCAGTTTGGTACGCCTTCAAGTCGATCAATGCTCTGAGAAAGACGACAATGTCAGCTGCATCAACTTGGCCATTGCCACTTAGGTCCCCTCGCTCATAACGGGAGGAAGCCGTCGCTTTTGCAACTGCGGGGGTGGTTAATTTTGCTGCCTGTGCATGGATGGTCGCTGCCCCATTTGCAGAACTTACCGCTGCGTGCAAAGCAGTTGGAGCGGCTGCAAGAACTTGGGGCGCGACCATTGGGGATCCGGCCGCCAACATGGCGCGCAGTTCCAGCTGCTCAAACGCTACATGCACTTGGCGCGTTCTGGGCGGCCGCTCGCGCATATTCACCTGCCACCAAGTTTCAATACTGTTTTAGATCGCTGCCTCTCTTCACATGGCCACTAGCTCATTATCTTCCCTGAGCAGCCGAGGTTGCAATGGTCACTGCACCGCCAGGAGCATTTCCAGATAACTGCGGCGTTCGAAGCGGGATAAACCTAGCGCGGAAGCCAGAGAAGTCACAGAAGATTTAGCGGCGTCTATTTCCGCTTCCGTGGCCGATAATTCCAGTTCCAGGAACCGGCCCAAGCCCTCCACCTGGTCGATTACCACTTCGATCCTTTTAGCTTCCCAGTCGACAAATAACCGACGGCGAGTTTTACGCACTCTGGCCACTGACCGAAAACCCAGTGCCTCCAGCAGCCTAGCAAAGTCATTCAACACGGAAGGGCCAGCCGACAAAGCTATTTCGAGTTCGGGACGAGTCTTGGTCTCGGTGTCGAGTTTGGGCCCTTTGTAAGTTATGAGGTTCTGCTCTCCAGCACGGCGCAGCCGAAGGGCTTCATCGGTTTTAGCAAAGTCGCGAACCGGATGATTGAAATACTGATCCACCTGTTCGACGATGCCCGCTTCTTGCGCATCGAGTTCCAGAAGCCGCTGTTCGACCGCTGCAACATCGTCCAATGGGAATTTCTGTTCAACTTCAAAGTGCATAGAATTCTTGGCTTGACATTTCAAAGCTATTTGGCTTTTTACGCTAACCATCCGACCTGCCTGAACGACAGGAAAAATGTATTATTACCACAGCACTCCAACATTCTGCACACGGCCAGAGAGAAAGAGAATTTGTTTGCTATGACAAACGATCAACTTGATGAAAAGCTGCCGGTCCGACGTTCTCCTTGGGGAACCTGGGGCACCATTGCCGTAGGAGCGGTGCTGACTGTTGTGTGGGTGCTGTATCTAAAACCCCATATTCAACTACAAGACGCCCTTAATCAACCTGGCGTGGGAAAGCACCTACCGCTGTTGGAACTACAACCACTTACCGGCACAACGGACGGACTATCGCTGGAAGCGGTTCGCGGCAAGGTGACGCTGATTAATTACTGGGGAACCTGGTGTGGTTACTGCATGGATGAATTCCCGCACATGCTGGAGTTATGGGATAAATATCGCGGTAATCCAGAGTTTGCATTTGTGTCCGTTGCTGTTTCGGAAGGCGGTCCCGCCCACGAAGATATTCCCAAGTTGCAAGCAGATGTCGAAAAGTTTCTTAAATCTCGCGGGGCGACCTATCCCACCTATGTCGATCCTGACGCTGCCAGCCGCAAATTTCTGGCAAACGTGATCGACATGGAGGGCTTCGGCTATCCCACCTCGGTATTGCTCGATCGCAATGGAGTAATTCGCGCGCTGTGGTTAGGTTATCAACCCGGCTACGACCAGCAAATCGAACAAATGGTATCACAACTACTAACAGAAAAGGTCGATCTCAAAAAATCTATCGAAAAAAATGCAGCCACGCCTGTCGGGTCTACCGAGTGACGTATTCTATCGAAAAATCTGCGACTCATTGGAAGTTAACCGTTCTAAAAACCGGCGCACTTCGGCCGCCGGATCGTTCGCTTTAACCACTGCGATACTAACCGCAACGCGCCGGATTCCTGTGGCTTCTATTTGTGGAAAATTCTGCAAATTGATGCCCCCAATGGCAAAGGCGGGCAACGAAATCTCCGCCGCCACGCTGCGCAATAAATTCTCCCCGGCAAACGCTTCGAACGATTTAGTGGCGGACGGAAACGTTGGACCCGCGCCAATGTAATTGGCTCCGTCCAGTACGGCCCGCCGGGCTTGCTCAATATTGTGTGTGGAGATGCCCACGAACGCACGTGGCCCCATGATGGCCCGAGCGTCTTTTACCCCCAGTTCTTCCTGTCCCAGGTGCACGCCATCGGCTCCAGCAAGAACTGCCAGATCCGCGCGATCATTCATGATAAATAACGTCTCTGTGGACTTAGTGATGCTGCGCAGGAGACGAGCGCGCATCAACAAGTCCCGGTCGCAAAGTCGTTTGTCACGCAGCTGCAGTGCATGGACTCCAGCAGCAACTAGCAACTCAACTAAACTCGCAAATGCTCGTTCGTCGGTGCAACCATCGATTAGCACATATAACTGTGTTTTTGATAGTCGGCGAAGCGAATCCGCAGTAAGGCTCACTGCCCGTTCCAATGTGTATGAGCGAAATCGTAGCGACTCAATTTCTGCACCCGCGACGGGATTTAGCAATTTCACGTATTCTTCCAGACATCGCAATGCTTGCTGGACTCGTTTGAAGCTGGCAGCTACAACATTGGAAATGTTGGATCGGTGCGATTCTTGCGGAACCTCCAGGGCCATGCCCACATCGATCTGCGCTTCGCGTGACGCCAAACGATCGGTCGATGCTAGACCCCCCAGTACGGTAGTTAAATCGTGCCGTAGTCGTTTTGCTAGCCCGGTCAAATGTTGATCATCCAGTACAAATCGAACGTAATCTTCGACCACGCGCAATCCTTCGGCAGCTCGATTAACCTCCGCATCAATAATGCGCAGAACGCCCAGCTTATCGGCTGAGGTCAGCGGCAGTTCCACAGAATGATTTTCGTCGTTGCAAGGCATGAAAAGCTTGATTGCTGATGAAACTGCTCGCTCAACCGCCTTGTTGAAGGCGGTATTTGGCTTTTGCTACGCGCGCCGGATTCTTGGATCGCTATGAACCGCGAGGGTCGTATTTATTGGGTTATGAGCTCCAACGCTACCCCTCCCGAGGGAGACGCAACATATAAAGTGAAATCTAACGCCGGTTTGAAGTTGTATGCCAGAGTTTGATGTGAATGCATTGTGTGAAATGGCTCCATGCTGTCGGCAACTTTGCCCGATTCAAAAGCCAGGCGAAATGATTTTGTGACATCGCGAGCGCTAATTTTTAAGCTGTTAATGGCGGTTAGCGCCAAGCTATACTCCGTGTTGGCCGCACCGATGTTGATTGTATGAAACTCGGGTTGGCTCTGCACAGGCGGAGAAATACTCCCGGTAAAGACAACCCACCGAGTTTCATGCGAGCGCAGCTCGGCTTTCACGATCGTGTAAGTTTCGCCATTGCTGCGTAAAATGGTCGCTCTGATCGTGGGCACAGCATCGGATTCAACCATGAAAACAATTGCCGTATCCGGCAGTCCCGATCCGACGGATTCCGCGCGGGTAATTCTTCGGATGATTGCTTGATAAGGGCTCGAGCTATCGATATAGATTTCTTCCACACCGTCAGCCAAATTAAAAATGTCATCGTCAAATGGAGTTGTCATTGTTCGCAGGGGAGTTAATGTTTCGGCAGAATCCCCGTCGGGAATTCGTTCTGCCAAGATGTCCAATGTTCCGTTCAATACCAGGGGTATTGATTTGCAGCTAAATGAATGTCGCGTCGGTGGCAATTAGGGAGCCGGTGTGCTCAGCCGTTGTACGGACCGGCTTGCGGTCACAGCGGCCACTAGCAGTGTCAGCAAATGCTAAATTCGATGGCTTCGCCAGCGACTTTCGCGATGAGCAGTGTGGCAATGAATCGAAGCGCCGGAGAATCGTGCAATTCTTGAAAACTGACCCTGGCCCGACACTGGGCACGCCGCGCTCAAACGCCCCAAATCACATTGACCGATGCCCCTTCGCCTTCATTGATCCATAACAAGCTGGTGGCTTCAAGTGTATTGCCTTCGCTCGTATTCACGACGATCGACGTATTCTGAGGCAATGAAACTGCATCGCCATTTATTTCCAACGAGTTGTCGCCAAAATACGATTGGATTTGAAGATATCGACAAGGAGGCACGGTGATTTCGGTCTGATCGGTTTGCAAAGTGAAAGCATGGAGCTTCATGAGTTGGTACCTTTCTGTTTCGCGGTGTGAGTGTTATTTGGCCTATTGGTCTAAATTCGATTGAGCTATTTCGTTACGATTTCCGCCACGACGTTTGTCGTGTCGCTGGCGATATATAAAATGATGTCCATCGCCGGACTGAAGCTGAGCGATTGTTTACTGCTGTATTTCACCTCGAGGAAGGGCTCGCTACGCTCCGCAACGTACCCGCTTTGCAAGGCGATGCGGAGATTTCCGAGCTGCTCGCGACACCCAATCGTAAGATTGCTGATCGTCCCCAAATCAATCGAGTATTCCGTGTCCTCAGCGGTGATAGGAACAGTTTGAATGGCTGTCGACATGCTGTATTCCTCCAATGTGCTCTTCAACGGATGGTCAACTGACCGGGTAATGCGGTGAAAGCCTTCTGGGATGCAGAGGGCTACTTTAATAACTCATTGGATTCCCAAATTCCCGTAGCGAATTAGCAACAATTCGTGTTTGCTTCCAACGATTGTAACAATTGAGTGGCCCAATTCTGTGCATTTTTTTTAACAGCCTTGAAATTTGTAATCTGCCGGCACAGAAATCAGCGCCACCGGTGTGGTTGTACTGCAAGTTAATCGTGCGGCCTGAACATTCATGACTACCGGTAGCCGTCCTGAGAGCTTGCAGCGAAGATGCGCGAATGCCACATATTTGGCCACGGTTCGCCCCTACCCGAAGTTCAACAGCAACGCCGCTAACGACGCGCCAGCGGGGGGGCCCTATTTTCCCTTGCTGCAGCCGGAATCCGGGGTTAGAATTCCCCGGCATCATTTTGTGCTTAACCGGTCTTTCCTGCTCATCGGAAAAGGGTCAGCAAATGCGCTGGAAACGGTGGTTCACACCGCTTTGGCCTGGCTTTACACAGCTATGGTGTTCCGGCGCATGGTCGGGGCTGATGGTAGCATGCGGGTTCGCTTGGTTATTGAGTTTAGCCCTGACCTTTACCTTCGTGTGGGCCGATTGGGTCGAACCGGCGCAGCGGCTTGAGGTATGGCTTTTGCTTATAGTGGCCTGGATGGCTTCTATAGCTCTGTCGTTTCGGCAGTTACTGGGTTTCGACTCAGGGCAAGCCGCTAAAACCGTAGAAGACTTGTTTCGTGAGGCCCAATGCGAATACTTACATGGGAACTGGATCAAAGCCGAGCACCTACTTACCCGGTTAATTGGTCGCAATAAAAACGATGCCAATGCACAGATCATGTGGGCAGGATTGCTGCGTCGGACCGGACGAGTAGCCGAGGCTTATGAGTGCCTTCGCCAATTGGAGCGGAGGGACGCGTCGCACACTTGGCATGGCGAAATTCAACGTGAGCGGCAGCTTTTAGATGATTTGAGGTAATCAACTTCAAACAGATTGACACAAGACCAATTGAACAATCACGATCGGCCTAAGTAGAAAACTGCTCGATAACACCGAGTGGCTAGAATATCGAACCAGCTGAAAGATCCTGAAAGACGGCATGATATTGCCGGAGGAAAAGAGGACCTAACCTATGTACGAACGCTTCACTGATCGAGCTCGGAAAGTCATGCAATTGGCGAACCAAGAGGCTCAACGGTTCAACCATGAATACATCGGCACCGAGCATGTCCTTCTGGGCTTGATTAAAGAAGGTAGCGGGGTAGCCGCGAATGTCCTTAAAAATCTCGACATTGACCTGCGCAAAATCCGCTTGGAGGTGGAAAAGCTGGTTCAAAGCGGACCCGATATGGTCACCATGGGTAAATTGCCGCAAACCCCGCGCGCGAAAAAGGTCATCGAGTACGCCATGGAGGAGGCTCGCAATCTAAACCATAACTACGTGGGCACCGAACATATTCTGCTCGGTCTATTGCGAGAACAAGAAGGTGTGGCCGCCCAGGTGCTTATGAACTTGGGCTTGAAACTGGAAGACGTGCGCGAGGAGGTGCTTAGCCTATTGGGCCACGGCATGGAGAGCGAGGGAGGCGAACGAGGCGGCATGGAGCGCAGCGGTGGCGGTGGTGGCGGCGGTTCGGAACCGACCGGAAAAAGTGGAAAGTCCAAAACCCCTGCCCTCGATAGCTTCGGCCGCGATCTTACCGAGCTGGCACGCCAATCGAAGTTAGACCCTGTCATCGGTCGGGAACGGGAAATTGAACGTGCGATTCAAATTCTTTGCCGCCGCACGAAAAACAATCCGGTGCTTTTAGGCGAGGCCGGCGTCGGCAAAACGGCCATTGTGGAAGGGCTGGCCCAACGCGTTGTCGATGGCAACGTGCCCGAAATCATGACTGACAAGCGAATCGTAGTCCTCGATTTGGCAATGATGGTCGCCGGCACGAAATACCGTGGGCAATTCGAGGAACGCATTAAGGCCGTGATGAACGAAGTTCGGCGGGCCAAAAACACGATCTTATTTATTGACGAATTGCATACGCTCGTTGGCGCCGGTGGTGCGGAAGGCGCCATTGACGCTAGCAATGTGCTCAAGCCAGCCTTGGCTCGCGGCGAAATCCAATGCATTGGGGCGACCACGCTGGATGAATACCGCAAATACATCGAGAAGGATAGCGCCTTAGCCCGCCGGTTTCAGGAAATCGTCATCGAGCCATCGAACAAATCGGAAACGATCGAAATTCTGAAAGGCTTGCGCGATCGGTACGAAACGCATCACCGCGTTCAAATTACCGATAATGCAATCGACTCCGCCGTGGAGCTTTCGAGCCGTTACATCACGGGCCGCTGCTTGCCGGATAAGGCCATTGACGTGATCGATGAAGCCGGCGCGCGGGTGCGTTTGAAAGCCATGACCAAGCCCCCCGACCTGAAAGAAATCGACGACGAAATCGAGCGACTCAACAAAGAAAAGGAAGATGCGGTCGCCAATCAAGATTTTGAAAAGGCGGCTTCCCTTCGCGATTCCGCCGACAAGCTGAAAAAGAAAAAGCAGCAGATTACTCGCGACTGGCGCGAACGCAGCCGCGAAGCGGACGGCGTGGTTGACGAAGAAGTCATTGCGGAAGTCGTGTCCAAAATGACCGGCATTCCTCTTACTCGCATGACCACTGAAGATAGCATGCGACTGATGAAGATGGAGGAAGATTTGCACAATCGCGTCGTTAGTCAGGACGAAGCGATCAAAAGCATTTCGAAGGCCGTCCGCCGCAGTCGCAGTGGACTGAAGGATCCCAAACGGCCCACCGGCTGCTTCATCTTTGCCGGTCCTACAGGGGTTGGTAAAACCCTGCTCGCCAAGGCGCTGGCCGAGTTCATGTTCGGCGATGAGGAAGCCCTCGTGCAAATTGACATGAGCGAGTACATGGAAAAGCACAACGTCAGCCGCTTAATCGGCGCTCCGCCGGGCTATGTCGGTTACGAAGAGGGAGGCCAGCTTACCGAAAAAATCCGCCGGCGACCTTATGCGGTGGTCCTGCTTGATGAAATCGAAAAGGCCCATCCGGACGTATTCAATATGCTGTTGCAGGTCATGGAGGAAGGACGTTTAACCGACAGCTTCGGACGCCACGTTGATTTCCGCAACACGATTTTGATTATGACCACCAACGCAGGCGCCGAAGCCATCAAGAACGAATCCGATTTCGGCTTCCGCAAGGCCGACAGCGACAGTTCGTACGAGAGCATGAAGGAGCGCGTCACCGAGCGGATCGAAAAAGTTTTTCGTCCTGAATTCTTGAACCGCTTGGACGACTTAATTGTGTTCCGGCACTTGACCAAGGACGATTTGAAACACGTGATCGATATTGAACTGTCCAAGGTCCGTCACCGGCTTTCCGAGCGCGGATTGAAATTGATCCTGACCGATGCCGCGAAGGAATACGTGATTCGCAAGGGATCCAATTTGGACTTTGGCGCTCGTCCGCTCCGCCGTGAAATCGAACAACGGATCGAAGACCCGCTGTCCGAGGAATTGCTGAAGGGTGAGTTCCAGGGCAAAGACACCATCATTGTCGATGTGAAAAAAGACGATGAAGGCAAAGTCAAACATCTCACTTTTACTGGAACGGTAGGCGAGCCACAGCTCGTCGGCACCGTCGGCGGCACAGACATCGGCAGCCAGCCCTCTCAGGAAACGGACTCCGGAAGCGAAGGTTCGTAGGAGAGTTCAGGTAGGTACTCCAGCCCTGGGGGCAAATCCCCAGGGTTCTATGCCAGCAATGCAAGCGAGTTAGCCGATTTTCATTAATCGGAAATATCCTCTCAAGCGGCATGCTTCACTCAAGCGGCCAACCTTTCGCTGTCGAATGAAGTTGGACAGCGCAATCCGGCACGGCAGAAATGCCCCTGCGTCGGTGCCCTTGCCTCATCAGATGGGTCTTGATCGCCGCAGATTCCCCACAAAGCCTTCCCATAGGCCCAAAACACCTGTTCATCATGTCCACCGGCGCCAATATCCCGAAGCCTGCGTCTGAAGCGGCCCGTTTAGGGGGCGCGATGGATTGGATCGCCGATTTTGGCGAAGTGATTATCGGCTGGGTTGCGACCGTTGGCGATGCAGCCCTGTTCTTCTGGATGACTTTGCGGTGGATGATGACACGTTTGCCCCGCAAAGATACTCTGCTGCCGAATTTTTACCAGATTGGAGTTCTTAGCCTGCCCGTGGTGGCAATTACTGGCACCTTCATTGGGATGGTGTTGTCGGTGCAGAGCTACGATCAGTTCCGACAAATGCACCTCGAAAGCCGCTTAGGCGCCGTGATCAATGAATCGCTGGTCCGAGAATTGGGCCCGGTGTTGGCAGCAACGATGCTTGCCGGGCGCGTGGGCAGCGCCATCGCCGCTGAATTAGGCACCATGCGTGTCACCGAACAAATCGATGCCCTTTCCTCCATGGGCGCCAATCCCATTTACTATCTTGTGGTTCCGCGATTTCTAGGGTGCTTGCTTCTCATTCCTGCCCTGACGGTCATGGCCGATTTTATGGGCGTGGTAGGCGGAGCATTTTACAGCATCACCATATTAAAAATCGATTCGCATTTCTATTGGGAGAATTCACAGCGCTATGTCGGCAATTGGGATTTATTCATGGGAATTTTCAAAAGCTTGTTTTTTGGCGCCGCCATCGCGCAAATTAGCTGTCAGCGCGGCTTTCATTGTGATCCGGGCGCAGAAGGGGTAGGTCGTGCGGCCACCAATGCTTTTGTATATTCGTTCGTGCTGATTTTGATTATTGACCTCTTTCTTAACATTGGAATCAACGCACTTTCTGCCGCTCTGTGGCCGAACCAAGCGAAATTATTTTAAGACATGGCCCCATTGTTTTGAAATGCCCACGGAAAAAGCGCCGGCCTTAATTGAGACTCGTAATCTTAACGTCCGCTATGGACGGCAGGCGGTGTTGCGCAATATTAACATTGCGGTCCCGAGCGAACAAACGCTGGTGGTCATCGGAGAAAGCGGGTGTGGAAAAACAGTACTGCTAAAAATGCTGATCGGCCTCAGCCGGCCCACCAGCGGCGAAGTGCTGTTGGAAGGTCATAACCTGGCTCAAATGAATGACCAGGAAATCGCTCAGCAGCGCACGCGCTTTGGATTTTTATTTCAAGGCGCCGCCTTGTTCGATAGCCTTACCGTTTTACAAAACGTCGCCTTTCCGCTCAAAGAACACACCTCAATGTCCGTCGCCGAAATTCAACAGACGGTTAGGGACAAAATTGCGGAAGTGGGCTTGCCCAACGAGGTGCTCGAAAAACGGCCGGCAGAACTATCTGGGGGAATGCGCAAGCGCGTTGGCCTGGCCCGCGCGTTGGCGCTTAATCCAGGAATCATATTGTACGACGAGCCAACAACGGGTTTGGATCCAATTATGAGCGACGTCATTAATGAATTGATTTTGAACACTCGCAAGCTGCATTCGGTCACCAGCGTCATTGTTACGCATGACATGAACACGGTGCGCAAGACGGCCGATCGCGTGATTATGATGTTTCCGCTGGGAAGCCTAAAATCCGACGAGCCACAAATCATTTTCGATGGTTCTCCCGATGCTTTAGAGCGCAGCACGGATAAGCGAGTTTCGCAATTTGTCCGGGGCGAAGCCGGACTCCGAATTCGTGAAATGCAACGAGCCGCAAACTAAGTCCCCGATCGACAATTTACCTTAGGTCCACTTACTTTCACGTACTGATCCTGTAACTACATCATGGACGAACGCGTCGTACAGTTCCGCGTGGGTGTTACGGTGCTGGCCGCACTGATCATCACGGGAATTCTGATGCTGCTTTTCGGCGAAGCGCCGGCGCTTTTGCGCGGCACTTACGTGGTCTACATTAAGTTCGCATCGGCCCCTGGCGTCTCGCGAGATACTCCGATCGAAAAAAGTGGCATTCACATCGGCAAGGTGACCAAGGTGCAGTTTGCTCCAGATAATCAGGTGCTCATCACGGCCAGCATTGACGGCGAAATCGAGCTGTACCGTGACGAAGCCGTGCAGATTAAGCAAAGCCTGCTGGGAGACGCTCGGTTGGAATTTGTGCCCGGCCCACAAAAAGTGACCCAGCGCGTTCGTATTCAATCTGGCGATCTGCTGGCGGGCATGGTCGCCACCGATCCGTTGCAGGCATTTGCCAATATCGAAGGAAATTTAAGCCGCGCAGCGGAATCATTAACCGTCGCTGGCACAGAAGTGGGAAAGCTAGCTAAAAACCTGAACGACGTGCTCGGGAACAATCGGCAACAATTCGCCAAGATCATCGAAGACACGGATCAGACCATGCAGTTATTCCAAAAATCGCTGCGAGACATCAATGACGTCGTGGGAGATGAGAAGCTGAAACGTGATTTGAAGCAAACGATTGGCGAAATGCCTAAACTTTTGGGAGAAACCCGAGACACGATCAATGGCATGCAAAAGACCATCGCTTTGGCCAACGACAACCTCCAGAATATACAAACGGTTACGAAAGCAATGGACGAACAGGGCGAAGGCATGATCACCAACATTGCTCGCAGCGTGGAGCAATTGGAATCTTTACTTACCCAATTCAACAAATTCAGCCGAGCGCTGAATAGCAAGGAAGGTTCCCTGGGCCAACTCGTGAACAATCCCGAGTTGTATAACAACCTTAGTCAAGCCGCCACGAATGTAAACCGCTTGACCCGTGAGTTGGAACCTATCATCTGCAATGTGAACGTCATCACCGACAAGGTGGCTCGTCATCCCGGTGTGATTGTTACTGACGCGATCAGTCCTGGCCCAGGAATAAAGTAAAACGATCCACTCTCAAGAATGAACAACTGTTGTGCGGCGAGATGTATTTCTTCGTTCATCGCTCAGCACTCAGCGGTGCCTTGATGATTGTTCAGCGTTGCAGCGGCGTCTGGGCTTCTCCAATCGGTCGCCAGCCCGGAGGCACCACAGGCTGATTGAATAACGGCCCATTGCTGGGCGCCACACTCGGCGCCGGATACGCATTAGGGACAGGATAGGTGCCCGGTATTGAATTACTCGGCAGGCCATAACCGCCCGGTGGCGGATAGTTGCCCGGCGGCCCAAAGTTTCCCGGAGGACTCGTCGCCGGCAAGGCTTGCGGCCCCGCTGTCGATGGATAAAGCGGTCCGATTGGCGTGGCGTTCGCCGGCGGCGGCAAATTCTCCGGCGTCGGGGTTAAAGTTGGCGATCCTACCGCAGGCGGCATTGACGGTGCGATTCCCGGCGGCGAAGCTATCACCGGTGACTCGGCTGCGGCTTGCATAATACTGGCGCTGCGTAGTTGCTCGGCGCGACTTCTTAATTCCTCGGTAGGCACCATTACCAGTGGATTCATCTGGTAATCGAAGCTGCGCTCGTCACGAATCTTTCCCGGCCATAAATTCTCGCTGAAAAAATCCGCGCCAAACACATCATACCAAGGCGCCGGCATGGGCTGATAAACCGTCAGCGTTTCGTAACCATTCTTAACCAACCGGATTTTACGCGTGCCGTAAAATGTGTAGCCCGTCGAAACGGGCGTGGTGCCGATTAAATAATCGTCGACGTACACCTCAGCCCCGGGGGGAGCACTGCGAATGGTCATTCGCCGCTCGACACAACCCACTAGATTCGCTGTGATTGCGAACAGCAGCAGCGTAAAGCTCAAGCGGCAAAAGCAATTTAGATAGCGGAAAACCGACATGCCACGATCACACAGGAATAGAGCGAGGAAGGCTGAGACAAGAGAAAAGCGAAGAAGTATAAGCGGCGCGGTCCAGCAACAGCCAGCCCAATTCGTGCCTGCCGGCAAAGGCCTGAAACCATCGCCGCAATCACTACTATGATGCCCGATTTCAAGTTAGAATAAATCTTTGTGACATCTGCGCAAGCTGGATATGATGCTAGCATAACAAGTGGTTCTTGATCGGGTTGATTGCAGGCAATTGAAGGCCCAACTCGATTAGAAACAACTTCATGCCCGGGGAATTATTCGCGTGCTTCTGAGGTGCTTGGTAACGGCCCTGAAAACTATTGATAAGGCTCGCGCATGGCCTCGGTAGCAACCTGGAATGATTGCCTGGAATACGTCGCAATATCCGATGTCGGAATGCGACGCGCAAACAACCAGGATGCACATACCGAAGTTCTCGCGCCGGACATGGAAAGTTGGCTTCGCCGCGGTCACCTGTTTGTAGTTTGTGACGGCATGGGTGCGCATGCCGCTGGGGAACTCGCCAGCGAAATGGCCGCAGAAGGCATTCCGCACACGTACCTTAAATACCACGATCTTTCCGCCCCGGACGCCATTCGAAAAAGCATTGAGGAGGTCAACGGTCAAATTCATGGTCGTGGCCAAGCGAATCCGGATTTTCAGGGCATGGGAACTACCGCCAGTGCGCTGCTGCTGCTTCCTCAAGGAGCATTGGTAGCCCACGTGGGCGACAGCCGAGTGTATCGAATGCGCGGTCATCAACTCGAACAGCTTACATTCGATCACAGTCTGGTTTGGGAAATGTCGGCCGCAGGACAGGTTCCCAAAAGCGCCCTGCCGGGCTTCGTGCCAAAAAATATCATCACGCGATCGTTAGGCCCGCACGCTGATGTAAGGGTCGATTTGGAAGGTCCCTACCCGTTAGAAGCAGGCGACATATTTTTGCTCTGCAGCGATGGATTGACCGGGCAAGTATCTGACTCGGAAATTGGAGCTTTTTTGCAATCGTTGCCTTTGGCAGAAGTCGCGCAGGTGATGGTCGACATCGCCAACTTGCGCGGCGGGCCCGACAATGTTACGGCAATTGTCATCCGTGTCAAAAATACAACCCTGACGCCCGCCGGCGGATGGCAAGTTAAGCCGTTCGCTTTGTCCGACCAATCTGCCTCAATATCTCCGGCCCCCCCGCTTCAAAAACTGTGGTTGGCGTCTGCTGTTTGTTTTCTGCTGGCGGTCCTCTTGGGCGCGGCCCAGTTAAGTATTCCGGCTTTATGCGCGATCTTGGTTGGAATTGCTTTGGGCGTGGTCGGTTTGCTACTTCGAATTTCGCCACAAGAACAAGAAACTCGCTACCTTCCGGCCGGAATTCGGCTGGGCACTGGCCCGCATGCTACTTCCGATTGTTCTCCCACCGAAGAAGTTGTGCGGGAACTGTTGTCCATGATTGAGCAATTACGAGATGCTGCGACGGAAGAGCAGTGGGCAGTGAACTGGGACGAATTTAACTCGCGAGCGCTGATTGGCAAGCAAGCATTCGACGCTCGCAATTATCCGCTGGCCGTCCGCGAGTTTTCTACTGCACTGCGCCTGATGATGAATGAGTTGCGCAATCAGCAAGCACACGTGCGAACTGGAAGCTACCAGCCGCGGCCTTCTACTGAAAGCAGTTAGTTCTCAACCGGCTGGAAATAATCATTCGCTGGGGCGAATTTCTCTGTTTCGATCGGGCAAAATCTCCGCGGCGGAAGAATTGTCATTTCCGCGATTCCCGGAAATCGCTACATTTACTCACCTGTCATGCGAATTCTAACGCGCTATGTTTTGATCGAGCTGCTCAAGGTCTTCCTGGTATCGCTTGCCGGGATGACGCTGTTTTTTTTGCTGGTCGGCTTGGTAAAAGAAGCCTATCTCGAGGGGTTAGGCGTCAAACAAATTATTCTGCTGATACCTTTCGTGTTGCCGGACGCCCTACGCTTTGCCGTGCCAGCTACGATTTTGTTTGCCAGCTGCAATGTATTCGGACGGATGTCGTCAACGAATGAAATTATCGCGGTCAAAGCCAGTGGCATTTCTCCCTTGGTGTTGTTATGGCCGGCTTTCATTTTGGCATTTGTTATTAGCCTTTGGGCCGTGTGGTTGAACGATGTGGCCGTTTCCTGGGGATACAACGGCGCCGCACGCGTGGTGATTGATGGGGTTGAAGAAATTGCGTACGGTCGTTTGCGACAACAACATTCCTATAGCGCTAAGCAGTTTTTCATCAATGTCGCCGATGTCGTTGGCAAGCGCTTAATTCATCCTACCATCACGCTGCAGGGAGATGGCGATCAACCTACCCGAACCATCATTTGTGACGAAGCCACGATGAGAACCGATTTGGCGGCCCAGGTTCTTAACATTTCCTGCACCAACTGCACGGTGGAAATTGGCGACGGGCAGCTCGAGCTGCCAAGCTGGGAGCAAGCAATTCCTTTGAGCGAAGCGAGCCGCAAAAACGGTGGTGGCAGCAGTCCCTCTTATTTACCGATGAATGTCATCCCCCAAGAAAAAATTAATCAGGTAAGTCGTATTCAATCGCTTCAGCAACAACTCGCTGCAAAGGCCGCTTACCAACTCATTAGCGGCGATTTTTCCAGCTTGGCGAATGCTTCCTGGACTACCGATTCGTCAGAATTGAACGAAGCCCAGCAACGGCTTTACCGGTTAAACATGGAACCTTATCGCCGCTGGGCCAACGGCTTTAGCTGCTTGGGCTTCGTGCTGTTGGGCGTGCCGCTGGCCATTTACATGCGAAATGCCGACTTTCTCAGCAGTTTTTTTGTCTGCTTTCTACCAATCTTGCTTTGTTATTACCCGCTTCTCGTGTTAGGCGTTTCGAAAGCAAAATCAGGCGCAGTACCATGCTGGAGCGTATGGGCAGGTAATGTGATATTGGCCTTACTGGGTGCGCAGTGCATGCGACGAGTTTATCAACATTAGCAGAAACTGCTTTTTAGGCCGAAGGCCGGTTTTTACGGCAATCGCAGCAGATGCGGCCAGTTGGGCTGTGACCTCAATTGCACAATCAAAAGGCACAGAATGGGAATCCAAATCCAGCGGGCAGCCCGAATGGCTTCAGAAAATAAACCGCCGATGCGTACTTCAATGGTTGCCGCACTGCGAAAGCTGCTCAGTTGCGGCACAAATCGGGGCACCTTTCGGCAGTAGCTTGCATATTCTTCCCCAAAGCATTGGTGCAAGCGCCTTTCTTCAACAGGCACCGTGGTGAAAAGATAGATCCCGCTTGCCAACACCAACCCCAGCGCAAACGTCAAGCTTTCTAAAAAAATCGCTACCGAAAGCACCATCAAGAATGTGCCGACGTAAAGTGGATTACGGCACAGCGAATACGGACCTTCTTGGATTAAGCTCGCGGTTTTTCGACCGCCAATGTACAGCGTCGACCACCAGCGAAAAGCGGCGCCTGCGAAAAACATCATCCACGCCACTTGGTCAAAGATGAAGTCTTCCCAACTACCTTCCAAAGATCGTGGGGTAGACAACAAAACCAAAATGCTAAATGGCACTAATACAAAAACGCCGATCCATCCGCGCGATCGTGCGGCCCAAGCTTGAAAACCTGTCTCCTTGGCCATGTTCATTCGATGCCACCGATGCAATGAAAGCACTAGAATTGAGCAATAGAATAGCGGCGTTGCGTGATAGCGGCAAGACCGCCGTGGCGGTAGCCGTTACATTCCGCTCCGTATACTCATTTCGACTCCCGATAAACCTATAAAACAGGAAATCGCGAAAGCTTTCTAGGTCGGAAAGATCGCCATAAAGAATGCCTTCTGTCACGCGGCATCATTTGCTACACTTTCCGCCCCGCCTCACGACGCCAGCATGTTGTGAAGCTGCTAGCATCTCTCGACATCCAGCGACAAGGAGGTCGCGCGTGTTGTCTCGGTGGCCCATCCGGAACAAATTGTTGTTAGGCATTGCCTTGCTGCTGGTCATCATGCTTACGATGTCCACTAGCAGCTTCCAGGGCACCTATGCCTATCGCGAGCTAGTGCGCAGCATCAGCAGTCGCGCTCGCGAATTGCCGCCGGCTACGGCTCTGTCGGAACGAGTCAGTAATTTGCGCGTCTTTCTAGCCAATCTGGAGTTTTTGGGCCGCTATCCGCAATTGGAATTGCCCACGGTTTCGGAACAGCAGCTCAGCGACGATTTCCGGCACGAGTTTTCCAAGGCACAGGCTACGGCACAAGATTACGAGAACGCACTCAAGGAAACCGAGCGCTCCGAATTTCGCTTAGGCGACGCCAGCCAGGAGTTTGTGGCATTGGCCCAAGTCAAGCATCTGCTGGCGAATGTCGAAAAAGAAACGGCCGAGAACGATTGGTATCGCAACAAGCCGCTGGCCCAAAACGATGGAGGCGACGAACATAGCGTCGCCATCCAATACGACATCCCTAAGTCGGATGCAGCCGCCGACAACGCCGAATCGTATCGCACGCCGCACACCGATAACGTCAAAATCGATTTGGCGGATTTGCAATTTCTGGTTGCCAAGCTCCCCAGCTTTCTTCAGGAGCGCATGCAAGAGCTCAAGGACGAAGTCCACTCCCGCTATCGCGCTTGGATCATTCTCGCTTGGATCTGCGCGATCGCTGCCACGGTGTTTGTGGCCGTGTTCATTCGCTTGGGCTACCGCTGGATTTTTCGTCCCTTGCGACTGCTGGTAAAAGGCTCGCGCATTGTTGCCGCCGGCGATTTTAACTATCGCATCCAGTTGGAGTCGCACGACGAAATGGCCGAGCTCAGCGCCGCCATGAACGACATGACCACCCGCTTCTGCACCATCCGTGACGATCTCGATCGCCAGGTCCAACTCCGCACCAAGCAAGTCGTCCGCAGCGAGCAACTGGCCAGCGTGGGCTTCCTCGCGGCCGGCGTGGCTCATGAAATCAACAATCCGCTGGCTTCAATTGCCTTATGCGCCGAGTCGCTGGAAGGCCGGCTGATGGAAATGTGCCCTGTCGGCAACGACCAAGTCCAGGTCGTGCAGCGGTACCTAAAAATGATTCAGACCGAGGCCTTCCGCTGCAAGGAAATTACGGAGAAGCTGCTCGATTTTTCTCGCCTGGGCGAAGTCAAACGCCAAAGCACCGACCTGCGCGAGCTGATCCAAGGCGTCATCGATATGGTCCGCCATGTCGGCAAATACCAAAACCGAAAAATCGAATTCAATGCGGGCGAAGGCGTCTTCGCTCCGGTGAACGCTCAAGAAATCAAACAGGTGGTGCTCAACCTTGTCACCAATGCACTCGACAGCGTCGATGCCGGCGGCACGCTTACCATCCAACTGACCCGCAAGCCAGACTTCGCGGAAATGATTTTCACTGACGATGGCTGCGGCATGACCAGTGAAGTGCTTAAGCACCTGTTCGAGCCGTTCTTCACCCGCAAGCGCGGCGGTCAAGGCACTGGCCTGGGCCTTTCCATCGTCTATCGCATTGTCAGCGAGCATGGCGGACAGATCGAAGCCGTTAGCGCGGGTCCCGGCCGCGGCTCACAATTTCACGTCACGCTTCCCTTGTCAGAAGCCAAAAAATCGCCGCTCAACCATTTGCCGCCGAGCGCTCAGTCGGCGGGAGCCAAGAAGCAACTCGCAGCATAGCTTAACAACGAACTCGCTTAAATACTTTCCGACTGGCCGTCCACACAAGGAGCCGCATCATCGCTATCAAGCCGCGTAAACGATTGAAGTTGCTATTCGCCGATGACGAACGCTCGCTCCAGGAACTCATGCGCATCGAGCTGGATCGCATGGGCCACGAAGTCACCGTCTGTCCCGATGGTCTCACCGCCGTGGCCGCGCTGGAGCGCAACACCTACGATTGCATCATCGTCGATCTCGATATGCCCGGCCTCACCGGCATCCAAGTTATCGGCAAATGTAAGGAGCTCTCGCCCGATACCGAAGCCGTGGTCCTGACTGGCAAATCGTCGTTGGAATCGGCCGTGGCTGCCTTGCGTCATGGAGCGTTCGATTATCTCACCAAGCCGTGCAAGCTAGTGGAAATCGAATCGCTGCTGAACCGCGTCATCCAAAAGCGCGAGCTCACCCACAAATTCCGGGCACTCAAACGACGTCTGGAATCGGTCGAAGGCACTTCGCAGCTCATCGGCAATTCGCCGGAAATCGAACGAGTGAAAACGCTGATCGCCAAAGTCGCCCCCACCGATTCCACCGTTCTTATCACCGGCGAAACCGGCACCGGCAAGGAGTTGGTCGCCCGCGCCGTGCACGATCAAAGCGCCCGGGCCGAAATGCCCTTCGTGGCCATCAACTGCGGCGCTCTGCCGGAAAGCCTGATCGAAAGCGAACTGTTCGGCCACCGCAAAGGCAGCTTCACCGGCGCCGACGAGCACCGCGTGGGCCTGTTCGAAGTCGCCGATGGCGGCACGCTGTTTCTGGACGAAATTGGCGAACTTCCCAAACCCATGCAAGCCAAGCTGCTGCGTGTGCTGGAAAGCGGCGAAATTCGCCGCGTGGGCGAAAACCAATCGCTCACCGTCGACGTGCGTGTGGTTTGCGCCACCCATCGCCGCCTGGACGAAATGGTTTCGCAGGGCGATTTCCGCCAAGACCTGATGTTCCGCGTGAACACGTTTGAAATTCAACTGGCCCCGCTCCGCCAGCGTCTTGCCGATGTGCCTTTACTTGCTCTGCACTTACTGAAGCGGCTGCGCCCGCATCTGCGGTCCAGCGATCCGGCCTTCACGCCAGAAGCGATTGAAAAGCTGCAACACCACGATTGGCCCGGCAACGTGCGCGAGCTGGCCAACGTGGTGGAGCATGCTTCCATTCTGTGCGACGAGTTGCCGATCTCCAGCGAACACTTGCCGGAACAGTTCGGCGCCCGCCGCCTGCGCATCGACAGCGCTCACGGGCAAAAATCCGACCATGCTTCTCTCCCTTCTCCCCAGCAAACGAGCATGCTCGACGGGCGTCGAGCGGCGCAGGGCGGCAGTCGCGTCGAAAACGAAGCGCCGGGGATGAGGGGCGCCTCCGAGCCGGGCGCGACAGCAAGCAGTCTCCCCTCGCCCCTTGCGGGAGACGGTTCAGGGGTGAGGGCACCGGCTCCCATTTCGCTGCGCGACCTGGAAATGCAAGCCATTTACCAGGCCCTGGAACGCAACGCCGGCAACAAGCCCAAAACCGCAGAAGAACTCGGCATCAGTTTGAAAACGCTCTACAACAAACTGAACCAAAGCCAAAACCTGGAACGCAGCGCATGACTTTTTCCGTCGCTCATGCCGGCCTTCCATTTCGAGCCGCAGCTTAGCCCCGGCCTCTCGCCGGGGATTAACCGCCGCGCTTCGCCGCCACTTCTATTTCCGCCGCTACATGTTAAACGTTGTGTTAACACAATCGCCTGTGCACTTCTGGGCTCCGTGTGTCTTTGGCGAATGGTCGCAGCAGTGCTTGATTTTCTCGCCAACAACCCTTGCAGTTATTGAATCGCCACGACTCCGCTTGCACAGATTTTCTGCCGAAAAATTAGGCCACTTATTTGGTACAATGCCGCTGCAGAGCTAGCCTCTGGTCGTCGAGCTGGGATTTCCAGCAAGCGGCGAGATTGATCTTTGACAATTGAGAAAAACAACCAGACGTGAAAATTGTCACCAGCAGTGCCGCGATAATTTCCGATTGGATTTTTTTGTGGCGACGGAGAATTGCAAAAATCGCCGAGATTTCTCGGACCGATTTTTGAGCGTGGCCCAATTCAAGTGGAAAAATGGTGGAAAATAAGAAGGCCTAATTGGTGACAAAAAAACAGTCGCCGGAAAGTTGGACTGCAAGTTTCAAAGCAATCTGGCTTTGAATTTCCGAGGCGAAAAATTCCGTTTCATCCTAGGCCCAGACGATGCCCCAGAAGGCTCGGCGATCGCATTCGGCTGCTCGTCGCAGGTCAACGGACCGATACGATTGTCGATGTGCTACGGCGCAACTACTAACCGCACCTCAAGATGGCCAGTGTATGGTCGTCCGGCCTGCCGACAAAATACTTGTCGATGGCGCCGACAAACAGCGCGTTTTCGGCAGCAGCGACCATGAACAGCGTCATGCAGGAATGGAACTTTAGATTGTCGGGATACGGAAATATCTGCTCGATGGAGCGGCGGTCGATGTTGATGACCAACCCGGTACACTCTCGCAGCCGTGTGCCCAGCACCGCATGGGCCGCATAAGCTTGTGCTTCGGCCTGAGAAGCAATGGCAAATTTTTGCGCCGTCGGGCTGCGGCCCAGGCCCTTGATTTGGGGAAAAATGAACCACATCCAATGACTGCGCTTTTCGCCAGACTGCAGTTCTTCCACGACTTGTGGATAAACGTCCTGTTGCGCATTCAAAAAACGTTGCAACTCGAAGCGGTCTTCCATTGCGCCATCGATCCATCAGCAACGGGCATGGGCCTAAGAATGCTTGCGGGCCCGTTTGACTTGCCGGCGAGTGAGATTTTGGGGGTTGTTCTTGTCCCCGCTGGAATTGTCGGCGTTGTCGTCGTCATTGTCGACCACCCGATAGTCGACCAGTTCCAACGTGCTGCGACGGACCAGCCGGCCTTCGCTGTCGAATTCTTTCGACGTGCGAGCCACAATGCCGCCGGGCACGTCGACGGAAGTGACATCGAGCGTAACATTCGCGCCATGGTCGCTGCGCTGAATGGTACGTTCGTAGGCGGTCGATTTCATTTCGTGGAGCACTTTGTAAGGCATATCCAGCGCGATCACCTCGACGGTGGTTTGCGGATCCTGCGGCGATTTGCCGTCGGCAGTAAAAATTCGCGTTTCGCGCTTCAGCACATAAGGTTCCACGTCGTCCGATAGGAAAAACTGCGTGATTTCCTTATCGTGCCCGGTGTTGGCCACAAGCTGTTGAATGCGGCAGGAAACTTGCCGGCCATCGACCGTGAGCGGTTCCGAACCCAGCGATTTGAGTTCGGCCGGCTGGTTAGGCGACTCGCCGTAGTAGCCATATTCGACAATTTGCGCCGGGCTTTCGAACCGGCGGCCGCCAACTTCCACGATGGCCTCGATTCGCAACGTGAGACGTTTGGCATCGGCGCGGAGCAGCGTGGTTTTAATTTCTGTGGTGGTGGTGTCGACCACTTCGCCACGGCTGTTCAAAGCATCGGTAATCACGCGAACCTGCTTCCACGTGCCCGGATCGAAACGCCCCCAAACGTGTAAATCACGAGGAGTGAGCTCGGCGGCCGATGCCGTGGAGGAAGGAGGCGTGGCGGTCTCAGCATGCACAGTGGAGCTGCACGTTACGGTGCCGCTGATGCACAACAAAACGGCAATGCCTAGTACGGGCAGGGCCGAGTGCAAAAATCGCCAATGCAAAGTACGATTCATGGCCACGCACCGAAGAACCGAATAAACGGCCGCCAATTCTCAGCGAATCTTGCCAGCGGCCAAACTATAAGGAACACACACGATCTAGCAGACGAGCGGAGGACTGACAACTCGTGGGGTAGAGCAACGATGGTGGGTGCAGCGTTCTTTCGGCATCCAATTCCGGAAAAATTTCGTGTGCTGCCGACAGTCCTACGGGTCTGCTTTACAAACCATATTCATAGCAAAAATACGCTGACCTGAGAAGATAGCGAAGGGCGATTCGCACTTTTTGAATAGCCGCCGTCCCCGTAAGTGCCAATCTTCGTTTACTTTGTGGCCGATCCGGCGGGAACGCCTGTTGGCATCGGAGTGGGGAAATCGTTGGCAACCGCTGCGGCGTGACTGGGTTTGGGGATCGCAGCTGTTGGGCGTTGGTTGCTAGTGCAGCCGGCGGCAAGCGGTACCACGAGTCCCAGCCAACATAAGAAGAAGCAATTTGATTTCATGCTCTGGAAGATCCTGCGGTACACCCCCATTGTCAAACGGAGCTGTAATTGTTTGTGCGAATAAGAAATTTCCGACGGAGCAATGCCGTGCATCGAATTCGATCGATCAGTACGGCATTTAGGGCTGTATGCGTGGTTGAAGCATCCAGTCTTCAACGGTGAGCGGCTTTTTCGGCTGTTGGGGTTGGAACAGACTACAGCCGGTGGCAGCGGTCAGCGCCACGGTGAAGATCAGAATAACCAACGCCCTGATAAATCTTTCCATCCGGAACATACCTTCGCCTAATGTCTTTTGGGTTTACTTTTTCTTAGAAAACCACTGTGTCGGGTGAAAGACTTTGTTATCCCAGAATGATTTTTTCTTCTTTTTGGCGGCGGTGTCGACAATCGAAGCGTTGTCATCTGGACTGGCGTTCACAACCGTCAATTGCGAATCGTCTTTTTGTACACCCTGAGCAGCATCGGCCGAAGCCTCTTGCTTCGAGCTGGAAGCGGATGGTAGCCAGCTCACTCCTTGGGCATAAGCTGGAATGCCTATACTCAAAATTGCCAATAGGCACCCGGCGCCTAACATGCGACGCTTCGACATGGTCTGAGACCTCCGTGATATGGTTGATTGTTGTAAGCTTTAAATTTTTCGGACGATTCCGCACAATGGGCTGCAGATACTTTCCGGATTGAGCATCGGGCGCGATTGACGAATTGGAAAAGTGTCTGGTCAGGCGCAGACCGCTCAGGGTTGATTTCTCTCGACGGATTTCGCCAGCTGGACAGTCTGAAAAGGTCGCGAAGTGTCGCAAAAACGGTGCTTTTGGTCCAGACGTATTTGCCGGGGAATTTAGGGTCGGGAGACCATTGGCAGATAGCCCGACTGTATCAGTCGGGGGAACCGCCCTCGCATTTTCAGAATTGTTCTTGCAACCCAGTTTTGCTTCCGGTTGTCGGTTTCTGCCGCGTAACGTAGCATTGCAAGAAGCACGCTAGCAGCGATAGACCCTGCGGCAAGCCATAAGCGATCCCGGATACGCCATACGGCCGGAAAGCCTTTTTGTATGTTGAAGCAAACCATTGGTTTCATTGGCGCAGGACAAATGGCTCGGGCCATGGCGCGCGGATTTACCACTGCCGGTTTGCTAGCTGAGAGGCAAATTGTGGCGGCCGATCCGCTGGCGGATGCACTCGCAGAATTTCAGCGGGTACTTCCGGATTGCAGCATCGCTTCGGACAATACGATTGTCGCCCGTCGATGCGATATAGTTGTGCTGGCGGTTAAACCGCAGCAAGCAAAGGCGGCGCTGGCAGAACTGCATGGCGCCTTGGGAAATGAAAAATTAGTCATTTCGATTGTCACCGGCATCCGTTTGCAATCGCTCGCAGAAGTCCTGGGGGAGTGTCGGCTCGTGCGCGTGATGCCCAACACGCCATGTTTAGTGGGCCAAAGTGCAAGTGCGTACTGCCTGGGACCGGCCACGAACAAAGCAGACGCCGAACTAGTGGCACAATTATTCGGTTCCGTGGGGTTAGCGATTCAGGTGGAAGAAAAACTGTTGGACGCCGTCACCGGCTTGTCGGGCTCGGGTCCAGCCTTTGTATATCTGATGATTGAGGCCCTAGCCGACGGCGGCGTGCGACTGGGGCTGACTCGTGACGTCGCACTGAAACTTGCTGCTCAGACCATGAAAGGGGCAGCACAAATGGTCCTCTCCACGGGAGATCATCCCGGAGTGCTGAAAGACCGCGTGGCAAGTCCGGGCGGCACCACGATTGCAGGCTTACATGTATTGGAAAACCACGGCGTGCGAGGCGCATTAATTTCCGCTGTGGAAGCTGCCGCCCGTCGCGCGACGGAATTGGCGAACGGATAACTGAAGCGTATATATTGACAAAGTGAATTATGTCCATCTTTTGTATCGTCGACGACAAACATATTCCCTTGTACCGGATTGTGTGGATTGCGGCAGTTCCACACTTTTGCGGTCATGACGATTGCACGCAGGAAGGCAACTACGAAATTCGCCTGGAACAGGGCGAATCGGTCTGGGCCAAGCGTGAGGAGCGTGATGCGGTGTTGAATGCCTTGGAACAGTGGCAGGGGAGCGTAGGGGGCGAAGATGAAGAATGGGAAGAGCCTCAGTAATGCAGCCTTGCGGCGCGGAGATTGCGCAGGAGACCATCGCACGGCTGAGTGACAATTAAGAAATCAACGATGTCTACTTTCGAAAATCACGATTTTAAATGGCGCGAAACTTATTTTGTGCTATTTGATTCTGCGCGGCGGCCCATGCTGGAACAGGTTAAGCGCCGCTTACTGAAAATTAATCCCCGATTTGAACTGAGCAACGGCGAGGCGGATGACGCTGGCCATTTCGATTCCGTTTCGCTCCGCTCTCCGCAAGATTATGCTGCCATGGACATCAGCTATGTGTCGGGCGAGGAAGTCTCGGACCAAGTGGATGAACTGCAGCGCGACATGAAAGGCAACATTGATGCCTCGGATCGTCCGAAACTTGCGCAGCTTGGTCAGTGCGATGCGAAGTTCGATATTCTGCACTTCGAACAGGTTTCCGACAACGAGGGAGACGAGGAAAGCGAAATGCTGGATCCCAGCGCACTACTGAGCGTGATGGACGCGCTTATCGAATTGACCAAAGGCGTGGGCGTGGATCCGCAGTCGGGCAGCTTGATGTGAATGCGCCGGCTGCGATTGATTCGCTGGGTTGCTGGTAAACCTCAGGCCGATTTGCCGGGAGCCTCGTGGCCGAGTTGCCGGAGCAGGTCCAACGTGTAAATGCCCGTGTTGTGACCGTCGCTGAATTCGATGGAGTAAGCATAATTACCCACCGGCTCCATCTTGGCAATTTGCAGTGGTCGAGCTTCCGATGCCGACAACACCGGCAAGAGATTCGCCGCTTCCGGAACCGCAGAGCGCTTCTCGCGGCAGGTGGCACAGGGACAAGCATCGCGCAATTCGCGGAACGAATACTGACGCAGTCCGCCATCGCTCCAATGAATTACGATTGCATTGTCGCCCGAGCGAGAGAGCTGGATCGGCTGGGGTGACATGGAGCTCATCGTGGCAGTTCCCGGTTATCAATAAATCGCTTTCCCTTGCCTTCAAATCGGGGCAAAGAACCCAGTGGAACTGATTCCACTTCTACACGCAGGCCAATCCGTAGTTTGAATTCCTGCAAAATTCGATCCGGCTGCTCCAGGCGATCTTCAATTTCGATCCGCAAGCGATCCATCTCCGAAACTTTGTAAACCGTGGCCCGGTACTCCACCACTTCCGGAAAGCTTCGCAAAATATGGTCGATGCTGCTGGGAAACACATTGACGCCGCGAACCACCAGCATGTCGTCGTTCCGGCCCAGCACACCGCCAGCGAGGAACACAAATCGATTGGCTTCCGAGTGCAGCCAGGTGGGGCGCACGACGTCGCCCGTGCGGTAGCGCAACACCGGGCATCCAATCCGACCCAAGTTTGTGATCACCAACTCCGCTTCCTCGCCATCCTCGGCCGGTCCACCGGTCGCCAAGGATAAGAACTCGGCAATATATTCGGACTCAATCACATGTAGCCCTTGACCATGCGGTTCTCCAAAGCCCCAGGGACCTACTTCCGTTGCCCCGCAATGGTCATGCACCTGGGCATTCCACAATTGTTCCAATCTGCCGCGGACGGCGGGCACCGATCCACCGGGCTCGCCTGCCAAAACCAATATTCGCACGCCGCATTGCGCAATATCAATATCGTGCTGTCCCGCCACTTCAGCCAAATGCAGCGCATAGCTAGGGGTACAACACACCACGGTGGGCTCGTTGTGTCGGACCAATTCCAAGCGTTGCAGCGAGTTCATGCCGCCGGTGGGAATGACCAGCGCTCCCCGCTGGCAAAATGCTTCATAAGCGCCCCAGAACCCGATGTGCGGACCAAACGAAAAGGCCATCAGCACTCGATCGCCGGAATCCACGCCCGCCGCATCCAGCACGTATTGCCAACATTCCAGCACCCATTGCCAATCTTCCGGCATATCGAGCACCACCATCGGTCGCCCGCTGGCGCCGGAAGTTTGATGAAAGCGCGAATACCGTTCCCGCGGCCACGTGTGATTGTTCGCAGTGTCGCCCCCGCTTGCCGGACCCATCAACTCTTCTTTGAATGTGAATGGCCACTGCGCGAATTCTGCCAGCGACTCGATGGGCTGTTTCATCCGCGCCAATTTTTGCGCATAAAACTGGTTGGACGGCAATGCCTGGTTTAGTAATGCGTTCAACCGTCGCAGTTGATATTGCTCCAACTCTGCGCGCGGCAATGATTCCAAGCGGCGGCGTTCAGCGGCGGTAGTGGGTGTCATCACTCAAATTCTATGCTGCGCAGCGTTTTTTTGTAGTTGCACTCGGTCTGACCAAACATCTAAGAAATACAGCTTTCTCGGCATCGCAGCACCGGGCGAATAAGATAATTTATTTTCCGCCGATCGAAATCAGATGCGACAGGGTGCGCAGGTACATTTTGCCATCCGCAATGGCGGGCGTTGCCTGGCTGCCTTCGCCCAGCGGGTTGCGGGCCAGCAGTTTATATTCCGACGAGGCGGCGAGCACCACGACGTCGCCATCGAGCGAAATGCAATAAATGCGATCGCCCACTCGCACCGGCGAACCATAAAAAATTCCCCCCACTCGTTGACGCCAGTGAATCTTGCCGGTTGGTACATCAATGCAACTGACAATTCCGCCGTCGCCCCACAAGAAAGCCAAATCGCCTGCGGTGCAAATGGTGGTCACATACGGAGCCGACGATTTGGGGATGCTGTACGCCAATTCATATGGGGCACCCTCTTTGCTCCCGGGCTTGATGGCCACGACCATGTTATTTCCTTTGCCTTCTTGCCCCTCGCCGCAGTTGGCAAGAATCAAACCGTCAGCCAAGACGGGGGAACCCACCGGTCGCAGTTTGAACACGGGCGCTTCCCAATTTACGGCTCCGGTTTTCAAATCGTGGCTGGTAATGCCGTATGCCCAACTGCACACGATCAATTCGCGTCCAGCCTTTGTTTCCAAAATGCAAGGGGTGGCATAGGAAGCGTTCTGTCGGTTATCGGCATACTTGCGGGGAATTTTCCAACGTTCTTGTCCCGTGGCTGAGTCGACGGCAAGGAGGAACCGCTGATCGCCTTCTTGATCGTCGGTGATAATTACCTCATCGTCCACCACGATCGGCGATGTGCCAAAACCGTGCTGGCTGACAAATGGCCCCAAATCGATTTCCCAGACGGAATCGCCTGCATGCGTTAACGCCTGCAGCGTGAACTTATCGGCGGAAGCCCAGGCCAAATAAATGCGCTGCGCATCCAAAGCGGGCGTGCTGACGGCAAAGTTATTTTGCGTGTGGACGTGATATTTAGCTCCAGGAAAATCTCGCTGCCACAATTTTTGGCCTGTGGCGGTATTCAAACACAGCACGTGCCGTGCGGCGGTGTCTGGCTCAGCGCAGGTGATAAACACCTGATCGCCCCAAATGACCGGCGACGAATGCCCAACGCCCGGTAATGGCGCCTTCCAGTTGTAGTCGCTTTCGGTCCAGGTGATGGGGATGGTCGCAGCCGAATCGCTTTGTCCCTGTCCGTTTGGGCCTCGAAATCGCGTCCACTCTTGGGCACCCGCCGCCACGCTGGCAGCCCAGACGCTCAGGGCGACGACACCAATGATCGGGCGATAGATCAGCATTGGACCTTCCAATTCAATTCATGTGCAAACGGTGCTGCAAGTGGCCTCGATCCTAACCCAAGCCGCTTTCATATTCCAGCAGCGAAGAACGTCTGATATTTTCGCGAGGAATGCATTGATTTTCTCAACTCCCCATTCCCCAATTGCTGCGGGGCGATAGAATTTTTGGACCCATCCTTCTACGCAGCGCAACCATATGATTACTGCCGCACTCGGTCGTTTGGCGGCCGGAGAAAACCTGGCTCAGCCAGAAACAACCGCTGTTTTCGACGCGGTCATGGAGGGGCAATTGCCGGAAGAGCAAATCGCCCTGCTTCTAACAGCCTTGCGTGCCAAGGGCGAAACCGTGGAAGAAATTGCCGGCGCGGCCCTTTCGCTTCGCAAGCACATGCTGCCGATCCGCACTCGACATCGTACTGTGATCGATACGTGTGGCACCGGCGGTGTAGGCTCTCGATTGTTCAACATTAGCACGACGGCCGCCTTGGTTACGGCTGCTGCTGGCGTGCCGGTCGCAAAGCACGGCAATCGCGCGGTAACCAGCTGCACTGGCTCCGCCGACGTGCTGGCTGCTTTGGGGGTAAACGTTGCCGCCGATGTGCCCTGCGTTGAGCGTTGCCTGGACGAGTTGGGCATTTGTTTTTGTTTTGCACCACTGATGCATCCGACGATGAAGCGTGTGGCGGATGTTCGCCGCCGCTTGGGTGTGCCAACCATCTTCAATTTGCTGGGACCCTTATGTAACCCTGCCGGTGCGCCGTTTCAATTACTCGGTGTTGGCCGGGCGGAGTTGCGCCAAACCATGGCGAAAGCTTTGGCCCGTTTGGGGACGCAACATTCCGTGGTCGTTAGCGGCGACGGCGAATTGGGCGAAGTGACCCTGGCCGGCGAAACCCATGTTACAGAGGTCGTCCACGACGGCACACTGAATGAACTCCGCTGGACTGCGGCCGATTTCGGCTTGCCTCCGGCAGTTTCGCTCGAACCGTTGATCGTAGAAGATAGTGGGCAAAGTGCAAATTTAATCCAACGGTTGCTAGCAGGAGAAACTGGTCCGGCGCGCGAGATTGTAGCCGCCAATGCTGCCGCCGCATTATGGATCTCTGGCAAGGCAGGCTCATTGCCCGAGGGCGTCCAAATGGCGCACCAAGCGATTAATTCGGGCGCTGCACAACATTTGCTTACGCGGCTGGTGGAGTTGACCAATGAAAAAAATCAGCTCTGAGCATCAACACCTTCCTGCACCTGCTTCGGGGCTGGCCAAAGCTCGTGATCCTGTGTGTGGCATGCTCGTTGATCCGGCCCGCGCGGCAGGCCATTTTGAATACCAGGGTCACACGTATTATTTTTGCAGTCCTGGTTGCTTGAAAAAGTTCCAAGCGCAGCCGGAGGGGTATTTATCTTCTGTGCCGGTTGCATCTGGGCCGCAGTTGAAAGTGTTGTCGCCGGACAAACCGACGCTTGAACCAAAGCAGCCCGCAATTCCGGCGGCGCGCACTCAATGGGTTTGTCCCATGCATCCGCAGATTGTGCGCGATCAGTCTGGCAATTGCCCGATTTGCGGAATGGCGCTGGAACCGCAAACCATAACGGGCGCGGAAGAAGCAAACCCGGAACTGGTCGAGATGTCGCGCCGCTTTTGGATTAGTTTGGCGTTTAGCGGCCCGCTGCTGGTCCTGGCCATGCTCGACATGCTTCCTGGAATGCCGGTACAAAGTTGGATGGGTGCGACCACACTGCGATGGGTCGAATTCGCGCTAGCCACGCCGGTCGTGCTGTGGGCGGGTTTGCCGTTTTTTCAGCGCGGCTGGCAATCGATTGTGCATCGCTCGCCCAACATGTTTACGCTGATTGCCATGGGAACCGGCGCGGCTTACGGTTTCAGTGTGGTCGCTACTTTCGTACCGAATTTATTTCCCGAATCGCTGCGCGGGCACAGTGGGCAAGTCGAGGTGTACTTTGAAGCGGCAGCCGTGATCATCACGCTGGTGCTTTTGGGTCAAGTCCTGGAATTGCGTTCGCGCGGGCAAACTTCTAGTGCCCTGCGCGCTTTGTTGGGATTAGCGCCTAAAAATGCCCGGCGAATCAATGCCGATGGCAGCGAACACGATGTGCCGTTGGACCAGGTGCAACCCCAGGATCGATTGCGAGTACGGCCGGGCGAAAAAGTGCCGGTCGACGGCGAGGTGCTGGAAGGCGCTAGCAGCGTGGATGAATCGATGATCACCGGCGAGCCTCTTCCTGTGGAAAAGCAACCCGGCGATCACGTCACCGGCGGCACAGTCAACGGTACCGGCTCACTCGTGATGCAAGCCCAGCGGGTGGGCAGCGAAACATTGCTGGCCCAAATTGTGCGCATGGTTAGCCAAGCCCAGCGTAGCCGGGCTCCGATCCAGCGGTTGGCGGACGTGGTTGCCGCATGGTTTGTGCCGGCAGTAATCGTTGTGGCAATTCTGGCCTTTGCCATTTGGTTGATTGTGGGACCGGAACCACGCTTGGCGTACGCAGTGGTCAATGCGGTGGCGGTGTTAATTATCGCGTGTCCTTGTGCCCTCGGTTTGGCCACGCCAATGGCAATCATGGTGGGTACAGGCCGCGGCGCGCTGGCCGGTGTGCTCGTGAAAAATGCCGAAGCATTGGAAATGTTGGAAAAAGTTGATGTGTTGGTCGTCGATAAGACCGGCACTCTGACCGAAGGCAAGCCACGGCTAATTACGGTGGAACCCTCAATCGCCGGTTCTGCTCATGGAAACGACCATTCCAAATTCCTACGGTTGGCCGCTGCGCTGGAAAAGGCCAGCGAGCATCCCTTGGCTGCGGCAATTGTCGCCGGCGCGAAAGAAAAACAGCTGGTGCTGCCCGAGGTCGAAAACTTTCGATCTATTACCGGTAAAGGCGTGATTGGAAAAATCGAGGCTCAAGAAGTCGCCCTCGGCAATGCGAAGCTGTTGGAGGATTTGAAAATCGTGATGCCGCCACAGCAATTGGAGCGTGCCGAAGCGCTCCGGCGCGATGGCCAAACGGTGATGTTCGTTGCCGTAGATGGACAACTGAAAGGTTTGCTAGGGGTGGCCGATCCCATCAAGGCGAGTACCCCAGAGGCAATTGCGGCGCTGCATGCCGATGGCGTACGCATTGTGATGCTCACCGGCGATAGTCGCACTACGGCCCAAGCGGTAGCTCAAAAACTTGGCATCGACGAAGTTGAAGCCGAAGTTGCTCCCGGCG
>DASRSD010000004.1 GCA_035656635.1 Pirellulales bacterium | reverse complement strand
CCTGTTCAGTGAAAAATACACCTTGGCCAACGCCGCCCAAGGCCCGACGCCTTTGGTGTATGCCCTGACGATCAACGTCCAGGACCTGCCGGTGCGGGTCGCGCAGTTCTTAACCGAGCTGGCGTTCAAGCCGGAAGTGGTCGAAGGGCAGGAAATCGACGGCAGCGGCGAATTCGCCGACGGCGGCATCTCGTTAATTGGCGATGCCAACGGGCGAATCGCCTTCACCGTGGTCGCCAATCCGCTAGATACTCCAGCGGATCCCAGCTTGCCCAACACCACGCCTGGGGCGGCCACCGGCGAGATTCAATTGCGGTTCAAAGACGCCAATGGCAATCCCATCGCGCTGCCGGACGATCGCTACACGTTGACCATTAACGACACGGCGATTATCGACCCGGCGGGCAATATTTTGGACGGCGAAAGCGATGCGGCCGAGCCGCTCAATAATCCCAACTTCCCCACTGGCAATGGCCTGCCCGGCGGCAGCTTCACGGCCCGCTTCACGGTCGACAGCCGGCCGGAATTGGGGGACTATGCCGCGGCCCGGGTGTACATCGATGCCAACGGCAACTTTGTCTACGACCCGCAGAACACCGATTTCACGAATCGCGATCTAACGTTCACCATGCAGGTGGATCCGAACCTGGCGGGCATTGCCCAGTTGGGCGTACACGATTCGGTGTTTGTCGGCAAGTTTACCTCCAGCGATAATACTGCTCCGCCCACCGGCTACTTCTCCAAGCTAGCGGCCTACGGCATCGATCCGATTGCCGGCGCCGGCTTCCGCTTCTTGGTCGACACCGACGGCGATGGCCTGGCCGATGTATACCAACCGCAGGCCACCGGCTTTACGCTGTTGGATCAATTCGGCAATCCGGTGAAGTTCACCGGCAGCGGCGTGGCCATTGCCGGCGAATTCGACGGCAACGTCGATGATGGGGACGAAGTGGGCATCTTCGACGGCACTCACTTCTGGCTGAATACCAATACCAGCGATCACCAATTCTCGATCGGGCCCGGCGATACGGTCATCACCACCAGCCTCCGCGGCTTCCCGATTGTGGGCGACTTCAACGGCGACGGCACGGTCGATGTGGGAACCTGGCAGACCGACAACTTCCAGTTCAACTTCGGCGATAGCGGCACCGGCCAATTCGGCACGCCGGTGACGTTCACGGGCAATGTCGACAACACGTTTACCTTCGGCTTCCCCGGCGTCGGTGAAATCCCCTTGGCCGCCGATATGGACGGCGACGGCATTACCGATGTCGGATTGTGGGTGCCCGGCCATGCCGGCACGGTGCCGCAAGACACGGCCGAAGAATTCTTCCTGATGTCGCACGACTTTAACCCGGTGACGGGCCTGCCCAACCAGACGGGGCTGAGCGATCCGGATGCCGCCTTCGCGCTGTTGGATCATCCCTTCAGCCCGACTCCGTTGGGGGTTGATTTGTATTCCAACTTGCTGGATGAGTTCGCCACGCCGATTGTGGGCAACTTCGATCCGCCGTTGGCCCCCAATTCCGCGGCCGCAGCCACCGATCAAACGGCGCCCACTAGCGCGGTGAAGGCGCTGACGGCCACGCAATCGTCGACTTCGTTCACGGTCAATTGGTCGGGGCAAGATAACAGCGGCGGCAGCGGCATTGCCAGCTTTGATGTGTACGTCTCGGACAACGGCGGCCAATTTACTCTGTGGCAGTCAGATACCACCAACACCTCGGCCATGTTCAGCGGCGTCAATGGCCATTCCTACCGCTTCTTGAGCGTGGCCAGCGACAATGCCGGCAACACGCAGGCTACGCCGACCGCCGCCCAGGCCAGCACCAAGATCAACGTGCAGGTGACCACGACCACCACCGTGGCCTCCTCGGCCAAGACCATGGTTCCCGGTCAAAGCGTCACCTTCACGGCCACGGTGGGCGCCGTGGGCACCGGCAACCCCACGCCGACGGGCAGCGTGACCTTCAAAGATGGCAAAACCACGCTGGCAACCGTCACGCTGCAAAACGGCGTGGCCAGCTATACGCCGGCCAACTTCGTGGCCTTGGGGAGCCATTCCATTACGGCCAGTTACAACGCCACCGGGCCGAACGTGGCCAGCGTCTCCACCACCTGGGTGGAAAGCGTGGTGGCCGCGGCCTTGGAACCCGATCTGCAGGTGGCCGGCGCTACGGCGCTGTATGTCGGCGGCACCACGGGCAACGACACCATTATCTTCACCCCGACCAACGGCACCGGCGGCGTCAATGTGACGATCAGCAACACGTCGACCAAGAACAAGGCCACCTCGCTGGGCACGTTCACGCCGACCGGCCACCTCGTGGCCTACGGCCTGGCCGGCAACGACACGATTACTTTGACCTCGGCCAAGATCAAGAACGTGACCTACACGATTGGCGCCTCGGCCACGTTGTTCGGCGGCGACGGGAACGATACCCTCACCGGCGGCAACGGCAATGACGTTCTCTCCGGCGGCACGGGCAACGATACCCTCATCGGCGGGTTCGGCAACGACGTGCTGATCGGCGGCACCGGAACCGACAAGCTCTACGGCGGACTGAACGGCAAGACCACCAGCACCAGCGATGGCAACCTGCTGATTGGCGATTCGACCAGTTACGATGCCAGCGAAGCGGCCCTGTGGACCATTTTGCAAGAATGGAACGCGCCGCAAAGTTACGCCAACCGGATTGCCAGCTTGCGCAATGCCGGCGCCAACCCGTTGGGCGTGGCCTTGAACACCCACACGATTGTCAACGACAACGCCGTGGACCAACTCTTCGCCGCCGCCGGCAGCGACTGGTTCTGGAATCTCTCCAACAAAGACAAACTCTCCGGCCTCCGCAGCGGCATCCAAGTCGGATAAGCCACCCCCGCCCCAAAAACCGCACCCAATACCCGGCGAGCCGAGTTACCCCCCGTAATTCCGCTCGCTTGGTTTGCTATATGGGCCACGCTGCGCCATTTTTACCCTATTTCTCGGCGTTTTTAGTCCGTGTTTGGTTTCAGCAAGCCTCGTGATTGTTTGCCACGGGCAGATTAAGCTAAATTAATAGGAAGCCGTTTCGAGTCGGGCTTCATCCGTCTACTGCCGAACTTAATCAGTCAGCACGAAAATCGGAGAATCGATCATGCTGAATTCGCGACCGTTTTATGCTCTTGCCTTGGTTTTAGGTTTGTTCATTAGCACTGCTTTTGGCGCTGGAGGCGGGAGCGGAAGCAGCGGTGGTGGAGGCGACAGTAGCGGCGGTGCAAGCAGCGGGGCGAGCGGGGGCGCAAGCGTTCCCAGCTCTGGCGGCAGTTGGAAAGGCGCCATCGTGATGCCCCTGAATGCGCAAATACAAATCCAAGACGATAATGGCGCGTCGGTAAGCATGTACAACATCGGGTGGCCCGCACGGGTGCAGCGGACCAAGGGCCGATTCTTATGGATTCAGGATGAAGGCGGTTACAGCCGCAACCAAGCCGGTGGCTGGATTTACGCCGATGATGCCGTAAAGCTGGACGATGCACAGGAGTATTACAGCAATCAACTGCAACGCGCAGAAACCGCGTGGTTGTATTGGATGCGTGGCATCAGTTGGGAAGCGAAAAACGAGCCCGGCATTGCGCTGCTGGATTATCGTAATGCACTTGATGTCGCACCGCAAACAAGAATTGACGATATCCATATTCGGCTGGGTCGCTTATACGCTCAGCAACAATTATTGGGCGGGCACGGCAAGTACGAGGCTTCCGCAAAACAGAGCGCCTGGGAAAAGGAATTCAATTCCGCGAAAGCCCTCAATCCGCAGCGGCCACAGTTATATTACGAATGGGGCCTGGCACTGAGCCAAGCCTGTGCTTGCGCCCAAGCAACAACACACACCGCCCAACATGGCGGCGCGCGAGAAAGCAAAGCGGCGTCGCAAGCGTTCTCGGCGCCCGAAAAGGCGTTGCTATTTCGTAAAACAGCCACGGGGGAAGCAATTCCCAAAGGCACGCCGGCCCCGGCAGGCGGCACAGAGGTCGATTTAGCATTACAGCAGCTGGAAAAGGCGGCCGAATACAGCCCTCATTGGTGGCGTGTTCCCTTAGCCCGAGCGGAAGTTCTGTTTAATCAATGCGATGAAGAATCACCCCTGGGTGAACGAGCGGTGATTGATCATACCGATGCGAACTTTTTCACGCAAATGTTGACGCACTGCAAACGGAAAGATGGATCGGCGGACAACATCGCGCTGGCCAACAATTTACCACCGGACATGATTAGTCGCGGTGACGAACCGTCCGCCGAAGATCGTCGCAGCAGCGGCACTGCAAATGCCCCGAGGATCATTCCCGTTTACATGCACGGCGTATTAGCGGAAGCCATGGACGACTACAATCGGGCGATCCGATTGAACCCGAACGCGATTGACGCCTACCGCGATCGGGCCGAAATTTTGCGGCTTGTTCAATCCTTGGATGCCGCGAAAGAATCGGCAACCACGGCCTGCAAGCTGTGCAATTATCGTCAGGCGGGAAGCCTGCGCACGTTGGCCCAAATCAACTTCGATTTGAAGCAATATCAGCCGGCTGCAAGCTATGCCTGGCGCGCCGCGGAATTAGCAGGTGGCGACGACGAACAGCAACGGTATTTCCAGTTGTGGAACAAATGTTGTAAGCAATGCCGCGGAGACGAAAAGACGATTGCCGCGGCGGCTGCGCCCCCGCTTGATGACGTGGCCTCGCGCGGCGATGGAAGCGAGGATGATTCCGAAGCCTCGAAGAAGCCCGTCAGAATTGAGCCGCCGCCAGGATTTTTATCCCGCACCAGCAGCGCATTTCCTGAGTAACTTCCGCTCATTGAGCCGGCACGGCTAGCGGGGGCGGATTCGATAAATTCAACTGCTGCTGAAATTGCAGAATTCCGCCGTAAGGCGATACCGGAGCAGCCCCGGCGGGCCCAAATTGCTCCTTCAGCCCGCCATTTTTTAGCTGCTGATCGAGGAAGTAGAGTTTTTGCCGGGCATCTTCGATTTCGTCATTCAGATTTTTTCGCTTCTCGGAATCCTTGGGATCGACCGTCTCCAGCATGGCGGTGAGACGGCGAATTCGGTCTTGGAGTTGCTGCTCCAGTTCCACTTCCTGGGCCGGTGGAAGATTCAATAAGCCTTCCGGTCGTTCGTTAATGCCAATGGTCGCCTTGATGGTTGCGACTCCGTCTTTTTGCGAAGTGGGCAGTCCCAGTGCATCGACGTAATACGTGACGTCTTTCGTGAGCCGCCCGGGAGGATCGTGGAGTGCATAATCAAGGATCGCCAGCGTCAGCTTGGTGAGCTCGTCGCGTCCTTCGGGACCAACCCACACATACACGTGACAATAATGACCGACGGGAATGCAGCAGCAATCCTTTGGAATTTCTTTTTCGCAACCAACGTGCAACCAGCAGGGCCCCTTCAGGCATTCCGAGGTGATGATGCCGCTGTTGCTTTGGCTGATTTTTCCTTCCGGGTCGCCAGTATAAAACGTGTTAAACCGCGCCTGGCAATCAGGGCAATTCCGCGGTGCAGGACCGTATCCGCAATTGCCGACCGCGGTTTGATAAGCACACCGCATGAGCTCCAATTTCCGTGGATCGTTCACGGGAATCATGGTAAACGAATCTTGGCATTGCCGCTGCGCCGTAGCGGAAAGGCCCAACGTGCTGAGCATAAAACTCAAGAAAAACGGCGGCCGGGTGAAGCGGCCGGTGGCGGCACTGAATTGCAGCCCCTGAGTAATAGGCCGGCCAAAGCTGGGCGTAATTCCACTGCCGGCCTGATCAGTTACGCTTGCTCCGCCCTGTAGCGGGTACGAGAAATACGGCATCGAATTGTAGTCGTACACAAACAGCGCTAGGTTATCGAGCACTTCTTGCTGCTGGATGTCCCCCACGGTCGCGGCTTCATGAACCGAATTCTTCCGCAATTGCACGTGCGTGCATCCCGCGCTTACTGCGAGCAAGCAAACCATGGCGAGGAACCAAGCGCGTTTGGCAAGCATGGGCAATCCGTTCTAGCAAAGCCAAGCTCAAACAGTCTGGTTTCAGTCGCAGACATTCCCAATCGGGCAATCCGCCGACGTCCTAGCGAAGCATCGCAGGGGAAAAGCGACAAGTTCTAAAGAGCATCTACCGGCGCCGTCATATTGGCGCAATGCTGCTCACATCCGTGCGTACTAAAGAACTCGCAAATCCGTTGCGATAATATGGACAATCGGTCCGGGGTGTCCCCACCTGGAGGGTTACTCATCTTGCTCATCCCATTGCTACGACCGACAGCACCCGCACCGCCCCAGCGCCGGGTGCTTATGCCTCGGGACCCCATAAAAGTCTCGCAGCCGCGATCCAATGCACTAGAAAACGCGCTCCAATCATAAAACCTTACTGCATCGCCCTGATGATGAAGAAGCCGCCGTGCCATGGCCTGAAAAACTTGACCGATTATAACGGGACCGCAGTTTTGTTCGGTCAAGCGGTGTTGCTGCGCCTGGCAAATGAAAGGATCGATCGTCATCGCCAGCGGCTTACTGCTATTTTTCGGCTCCCACGCGCCAGGATTGCAGCGACAGTTGGGTGTCAATGATATCGTCTACCGGCGCTCCGCCACGAGTTCCGTTTTCGTACATGGCGTTCTTTAACAATTTGCCCAGGGGAGATTCCAGGCTCGCCGCTTCGGGATCATCAGCGCCGCGCATTAATGGCAACGTGGATTGCTCTAAAAAGCTGAAATCGGGCGCCTGATTCCCGGCCTGCCTGGGAACCGCAATTAAAACGACATGCTCGTTCCCTACCGGATCGGCGGTAATACGCCAAACTTTGGTCTGCTGCGTGCCTTCCTTTTTGGTGAGCAAGTTGTCCGTTCCCGAGCCGGCGCGAGGAAAGATGGCTTTAATGCCAAAGCCAGCGTCAATATATAAAAGCGTCGCTGCCATATCGGACTGACCATGATTCGTCATCCGCCAACGAATGAGATCGTTTGGCAGTAGGGTGAGCGGTTCCTTTGCCAGATCGATTTCCGTCCCAGGATCAGTTTTGCTTTTGCAGCGCAAAATCTTTAATTCCACGTTGGGGTGTGAGGGATCATCATCCTGTCCGGCGCCTCGCAGCTTATCCGTTTGCTGCGCCGCAGTCAGCGTGAGCAGGTTTTGGGCCCTGGCAATTTCTTCTAGCATATGCACAATCTCGGCGGTTGGCTGTCCCTGGATGCTAAACAGGGCTGCTTCCGGCGGCGGCGTTCCACCAATCTCCGCTGCATCTTTCGATAGCAGCACTAACTTTCCGTCGCGCATTTGCACCACCCACTGTGCCAGGTGCATGTCATCAACGAACTCTAATAAACCCTCTTTGGCTAAAGCCGCTTTTAAATCGGCGCTAAGTTGCTGCAGATTTCCCGAGGCAGCGTCAACGCCCAGCTTCAACCGCTGGGAACCGTAATCGGTCCAGACGACTTCAAACCGGCCATGAGCCGGCAATTTAGCTTGGCGCGGTTCCGACATGCCGGAGTATGCTGCCAATTTGACGTCAGATTCTAACAACTCGCAATGTTTGACTTTGGCGTAACCCAGCAGCTCCTTCTCGTTCGACGGAGCCGTTGTTGATTCGATCGACGGATAAAGGGCCACCACGGTCCCCGGGGTTAGGCCTTGAACCGAACCTTCGTTAAGAACGAATCCATCCGTTCCATCTTTTCGCCAACGCATGGCTGAGCGGCCAGGCCAGCGCTGCAGCCCTAATACTTCGCAGTCCTTAGCCAGGCCTTCGACAACCGGCGTGGGGCCAGCCGTCCGGCCCCATTGCGGATAGCGTTGCCGAACCAGTTCCGCGAGCTCGCCGTAGGTAATTTTCCGCGCGGTATGGCTCAAAATATCCACAATGGCATACGTCAATAAGCCTTGGTATTTCGCCTCTTTCGGATCAGCAGCGCGGTAGGGCATGCGCATTTCTAATTCCGACTCGTCGCGCTGGGCCGCATAAATTCCGGCATAATTGGGCGACTGCCGCTCGTCGTGAAGTTGGGGATCGAACGCGAACCCCACATCCACTGCGCCTCCTCCGCGCGTATGGTCGCCATTGCCTGGCATTTTTTCGGCAGCCTGATGGGCGGGCTGACGCGCTAGCGCCGTTTTTGCCGCATCTTGAAGATCGGCTTCAGGAATTCCCAATTCGTCGGTTGAAATGCTGCGCGCAATTTCAGGCGAGTCGCCGCGCATGGTCCAGCCAGAACAGCATGCGTCCAGAATAACCCACAAGCGAGCCTTTTTCTGCAGCGTAATCTGTTTGCCCCAGTCGCGCAGCTCGTAATCGGCAATCGACCGATCGACGCACCATTTTTTGCCATTCCACTTGCCGCAATCGCAGGGAAGGAACATTTGGTCTAAGCCATCCGGCTTCGCATAGATTGGGTCGGGGTTCTTATGCTCCGGTTGCTGGCCACCATGACCTGCCAGCAGAATCACCACCTGGTCGCCTTCTTGGGCGGTTGCAATTAAATTTTGTATTTCGCGCTCAATATTTGTGCGCGTAGGTCGAAAGTCATCTCCCTGCGCGGTTGCGTCCGCTTCAGACAAAACCTTAATCGCGGTGGGTGGCAGTTTGAAATGATCGAGATCGGGCGAGCTGTGGCGCAGTAAATCCGTCAGAAAGTCACGCATCAATTCCACATCGTTCGCCGGACCGCGCAGACTTTTATTCGCAGGCAAGTTGTCATATTTTGTGCATCCCACCAAAAGCGCATGAAAGTGTGCCGGATCAAGCGTGGAGGTTGCCGGCGGCTGCGCTCCTTTTACGAACGAGCAAAATGCGAGCAAGCCTCCCAGCGTTCCTGCGATCATGGATGAATTTTTCATGGAGAATATTCGCCGTCAAAGAATTGCTTCCCATCGCTTGCCGAAACCGATCCCCCCTACAGGTTTTAATATGACACCGATCATACGGCGACACAAGGAACTGGATTCGGCGAATAACTTGCCGTTTCGATAGCACGTGGCAAATGCCGGAATGCATGCATTTCGACAGCCCAGGAAACAAAAAAGCCGCTCTTTCAAAGACTGAAAGAGCGGCCCTTTGCTAACCGTGAATTCTCAGACCGGCTCAAGCGCCCTGCAGCCCGCGGCGGCGGCGTTGCCGCAATTTGACGCCCAAGCCAATTCCACCCAATCCCAACAGTGCAATCGTGCTGGGTTCTGGCACGGTGGTGTACAGTTCGAACGCCAAATCCTCGGAGTTGTTTTCGATGCCGGTCGGGCCATCGTTCGAGGTGGCGCCAGGAACCTGAACATAATTCAGCGGATTGTTCGTGGTTTCGGAATTGATGCCAAACACACCCGCTGTATTCAACCCGTAATCGATTCGGCCGGTGACGGCGTCGTCCTGAAAGTGCCAAACGGGGGTGGGACCGGCGGAGGTTATTACGGTACCTTCAATGTTTTCGCCAGGCGAGGGAACTGTCGAGGCAAAATTGTCCGTAATTCCCCAATCGCGATTGTGCCAGCCCCATTTCAATCCACCTTGGGTTGCCGGATCAACCAAGGCTACGATTTTCAACCAATACACCGTGTCTTTTACTTCGTTAAACGGTAATGCAAGTTCGGCATTGTATTGATAGATGTGCTCGTTCACATTGCCGTTAATGAGCTGTTCGGTAAAGGTGCCGGAAGCTGGCGATAGCGCCCCAGGAGTTACCTCTTCCGTGAGGAGCGGTGTACCGGGTTGACTGAACGGTTGTACCGCAGTGCCACCGGGAACGTCAGATTCGAATGAAATCAAAAATTTCTGCACGCTCTGGGGCGGAGCTGTCAGATTTGAGTTATTAAGATACGAACCCCACCAGCGAATATGGACCACCGACGTGCTGACTTTGTCGGAAAAATCGTCGGCCGCAAAGGGACCCACATAGTCGTTGCTGCCCGGCGCGGTAAGCAAGGCTTCGCTGGGCTCATCATGGCCAGGAAACAGTTGGCCAACCGGTGCTCCGGCATAAGCAGGCGCTCCATTGTTCAATGGCAATTGCTGAAACTTCAAAACTTCGCCCGTCAGCGGGTCGGCAAACGATCGGCCACACAGCACGACGCCTAGCGCCGCCACAACCAATGCAACGCGGGAGTGAAGCAATTTCATGACACGTCTCCTTGAAAAAAGGTGATAACTAGTGCGTTTGTCCGCCCCATGGAATATCCGCGGTGGAACTAACGCGGCGAGGATGTGACAGTGAATCGACACCGGAAGGCAAAACGACGATGGGCTCGGCCGTGACAAGCGGCGCAGGCTGATCGACAAGGAAATCTAAAAATGCGCCGAATTCGACAGTGTGGTTTGGGCCCTTGCACAGATATAGCGCTGCTCCGCAGCAGCAAGCTTGGCGCTCATCGTCGTCATCGTAAGTGTCGGAGACGATGAACACCCTGGCCGTGGGAATCCGGTCGCGAAGCATTTCGAATAAATCAAAGCCCGATATGTCCGGCAGGCGTGTGTTCACCAAGTACAGGTCAACCGGCTTGGAAGGTGTCAGTCGCAGCACGGCCGTGGCACTGGTTAACAAATGCACCTGCCAACCGTGTTTGGTGGCTAACTGCGTCAGCTCTTGATAATCGTGGGGCCTGGCATCGGCCACAACAATTTGCGAATGAAAGCGTAAAGACAAAGTCATAAAATTCTCCCGTTCAAGAAACGTGGCACATGCGCCGGCCCTGAACGATTGCGAGTTGGCTGGCCTAATGCAGTCGGCGTGCCGCAGAGAATTTCGGCGCGTTCCATTCGCGCCAAACGCTAACGCCCTCTAGCACTTAAAAATTTTGCAGCGCAAGCTAAAACGACAGCGCGCGTTGTTTCGGCATATCGAACGCTCGGAACAAATTGCTGCGCACTAGAGCAACTCGCTACGGTGCGCGACATTTTTAATTGCTGCAAAGCGCAGCAATAAAAACTGCAACATTCGCGCGGCGCACGCACGGAGGTCATTCCTTTTTCCCCACAAGAAACTGCTCACAGCGAAAATTGCCCTTAACCGGGCGGAGCAGTGCCTGGCTTGCCAGGGCGGCCGCGGCGGCCAGATGCTAAAACACCGTACCGCTTTAACTTGCGCGCCAGGCTGGCCCGATTGATTTTGAGCATTTTTGCCGCCTGGCTTTGATTGTAAAACACGTGCTGCAGCGTGGCTTCAATGTGTTGGCGCTCAATGTCCGCTAAGCTCGGCCAGTCGGAGGCTGAACCATCGAACGAACCATTCGGCGGTCCATCCTGTTCGCCCGGTTCACACGGCGGCACCGTCAAGAATTTCGCAGAAATATCTTGAGCAACGGCTGCCATGCCGATTTCTTCCCCCGGCGCAAAAATGGCCGCGCGCTCCAGCACATTTTGCAGTTCGCGCACATTGCCGGGCCAGGAATATGCTTGCAATGCCGCCAGCGCTTCCGGCGAAATCCATTTCTTGGGAAAACCGTGCTCGATGCTCAACCGGTTTAGAAAATGCGCCGCCAGGGCGGGAATATCTTCCGGGCGTTCATTCAGACTGATGGTTTCGAACGAAACCACGTTCAATCGGTAATACAAATCGAGCCGAAAGCGGCCCGCATGCACTTCCGATAACAGGTTCCGATTGGTCGCGGCAATAATCCGCACGTCGATGGGAACCGGCTCGTCGCTGCCCAGCGGCACCACCACGCGCTCCTGAATGGTGCGCAGCAGCTTGGCTTGCATTTCGGGGCTGAGCTCGCCAATTTCGTCGAGCAACAGCGTGCCGCCATCGGCCACGCGGAAGCAACCTAGTCGTGGATGGTCTGCGCCAGTGAACGCCCCTTTCACATGGCCAAACAAATGGCTGGCGAACAGCTCGCCGGTGAGTGAGGTGCAATCGACGGGAATGAACGGACCGATAGCGCGGGAGCTCTGCTCATGAATCGCACGTGCAATTAATTCTTTGCCTGTTCCACTTGGACCCGTGATAAGCACGTTTGAAGAGAACGCTGCAACTTGCAGAATCTTTTTTCTCAGCAAACGCGTCCAAGTTGCCTCGCCAATCAGTGGAGGCACACTCACGCTAGGCTCCTCTGAGGATGTCAGAAAAGCCTCTTCCCTTGGCGATGATGCTATCGCAAGTTTATCACGAACGGCCGATCAATCCTAGAAATTAGTTAGATTTTAATGCAGAATTTATTAGTTCGGTGTACGCTCTTTGATACTGCAACAAATCGCGAATGACTTTGAACGCAACCGATAGAACGGATAGTGTACGCATTTACATTGTCCTGTAAAACCTGTCGCCGCGAATGTTTCCATTACGGACGGAATGCGTACATCTCACTTGTTTCAGCTCTGCTTGCCACGAGTGATTACGACCGGCTAGAATGGCGGCACCTAAAATGCCGGTGGTGTCAGGGCCTCTGGCGGTTCCTTTCCGTCCTCCATTCCCATGGCTGTGCCCTGGCCATTTCGAGAGCTGCTGTGAGCTTAGGTTTTGAAAAAGCTAAGACCGTAACGCCGAACGATTCGCGCCCGCTGGGGTCGAACTTCGCCCCCGGAGTGGAGCGTATTCCGGTCGACGTTTATTCTCACTCCGCAGAAGCCAGCCGCGCTGTTGCACAAGAAATTGCCGCTTTAATTCGTGCCCGCGCCGCCGAAGGCAAGCACTGTATGTTAGGGCTGGCAACGGGCAACACTCCGGTCGGTATTTACAACGAGCTGGTGCGCTTGCATCGCGAAGAAGGGTTGTCGCTGTGCAACGTCATCACCTTCAATCTGGACGAATACTATCCCATGCAACCGCACGAGCTGCAAAGCTATGCGCGCTTCATGCGAGAACATTTATTCGACCTGGTCGATATTGATGTGCGCAATTGCCATGTGCCGGATGGCGGCATTCCCATCGAGCAAGTTCCCGATTATTGCCGTTGGTATGAAGAGGAAATCGTGAAAGCAGGGGGAATCGACATTCAGCTTCTCGGCGTCGGGCGGACCGGGCACATCGGCTTTAACGAGCCCGGCTCCGGCGCTAGTAGCCGGAGCAGGTTGATCACGCTGGATCGGGTTACGCGAATCGATGCCGCCAGCGATTTTTTTGGACAAGAACACGTGCCGCGCCGCGCGCTGACGATGGGCGTGGGGACCATTTTAGCTGCGCGCAGCGTGATCATGCTGGCGTTCGGCGAGCATAAATCGCAAATTATCGCGAGGGCTGTTGAGGGAGAAGTGAGCTCGTCCATCGTTGCCAGCTTTTTGCAACAGCACTCCAGCGCTCGCGTAGTGCTTGATGAGGCGGCCGCCGCCGAGCTCACCCGTTGCAAGTCGCCGTGGCGCTTGGGTGTGGTGGAATGGGACGCGGCCCTGGTGCGTAAGGCGACCATTTGGCTGGCGCGTAAGCTCGAAAAGCCAATCCTCAAGTTGACCGACGAAGATTACAACCAGGAAGGCCTGCAGGATTTGCTGGCCGATCGCGGGCCATCGTACAACATCAACGTAAAAGTGTTTCGCGATTTGCAGGCCACCATCACGGGTTGGCCCGGCGGCAAGCCGGCTCATGCCAAACAACCCGGCGATCGTCCGCAATTGCACGACAACATTTTTCCGAAGCGAATTTTGGTGTTTTCTCCGCATCCGGACGACGACGTCATTTCGATGGGGGGCACGCTCATTCGCTTAGTCGAGCAGGGGCACGAGGTGCACGTCGCTTACCAAACCTCCGGCAACATTGCCGTGTTCGACGACGACGCCATCCGTTACGCGGAATTTATGGCCGAATTGAATCGGCATTTTGAGGTTTCGGACCAGCGCACGGCCGAACTGGAAACGCATATCGAAGAATTCTTGCGCCAGAAAAAGCCGGGGCAAATCGACAGCGCGGAAGTGCAAACCATCAAATCGCTCATTCGCCGCAGCGAAGCTCGCGCCGCCGCCCGGTGCTGCGGCCTAGTGCCCGAGCGGCTTTACTTTCTCGACATGCCGTTTTATGAAACGGGCCGCGTGAAGAAGAAACCGCTGGGCGAGCAAGATTTTCAATTGACGGTCGACTTATTACGGCGCGTGCGGCCACACCAAGTGTATGCCGCCGGCGACTTGTCCGATCCGCACGGCACACACCGCATGTGCTTGAACGCCGTGCTTACGGCCTGCCAACGCTGTCAGGCCGACGATTGGTACGCCGACTGCGATGTCTGGCTGTATCGCGGCGCTTGGCATGAATGGGGACCCCACGAAATTGAAATGGCGGTGCCGCTGAGCCCGGCGGAAGTCGATCGTAAGCGAACCGCCATTTTTAAGCATGAATCGCAAAAAGATCGAGCGCTATTTCCAGGCCCAGATATGCGCGAGTTCTGGAAACGGGCGGAAGATCGAAACCGCGATACCGCCCAACTGTACGATCGACTAGGCTTGGCCGAGTACGAGGCGATCGAGGGCTTTGTCCGTTGGTCGGGAAAAAATCAGCTGCTGTGGTAGCCCGGCGTGCGTTTTGGCGTTCACCTTGTAGGGTTTCCAACCCAGCGGAAGCATGAATCTTACTCTGCTCGATTGGACCGTGATTGCAGCGTACTTTGCATTCAACTTGGGCATTGCGCTGTACTACGCCAAACGAGCCAAAGGCAGCACTAGCGAATTCTTTTTGTCGGGCCGCGATGTGCCCTGGTGGCTGGCCGGCACTTCGATGGTGGCCACCACGTTTGCCGCCGATACGCCCCTGGCTGTGACAGGCTTAGTGGCAAAAAACGGCATTGCCGGCAATTGGTTGTGGTGGAATTTTGTCATGAGCGGCATGCTGACCGTGTTCTTTTACGCGCGGCTATGGCGGCGCGCCGGCGTGATGACCGACATCGAGTTTGCCGAGCTGCGCTATTCCGGCAAGCCGGCCGCATTTTTGCGCGGGTTTCGGGCGTTGTACTTGGGATTGCCGATTAATTGCATCGTGTTGGGTTGGGTCAATTTGGCGATGTTGAAAATTCTGCGCGGCACGCTGGAGGTCGATGATAAAACTGCTCTCTATATTCTGATCGGCATGCTGGCGTTCACGGCGTTTTACACGACCATTTCCGGTCTGTGGGGCGTGTTGGTGACCGATCTGTTTCAGTTTGTGTTGAAAATGGGAATGGTCATTTTGCTGGCGGTATTGGCCGTGAAGGCAGTGGGGGGCATGGACGCGCTGAAAACTAAAATTGCTGAGCTGGACGCTCGGCAAGCGCTCACCGGCAGTCGATTGTCGTTTTTGCCGCCGCTCGACTCCCTGTGGATGCCCACCGTTACCCTGGGCGTGTATTTGGCGGTGAATTGGTGGGCCACATGGTATCCAGGCGCGGAACCGGGTGGCGGCGGTTATGTGGCTCAACGAATTTTCTCCGCCAAAAACGAACGGCACGGAGTTCTAGCCACGCTGTGGTTTAATGTGGCCCATTATGCGTTGCGGCCGTGGCCGTGGATTTTGACTGCGCTGGCATCGCTGGTGTTGTACCCCGAATTAAAAGACAAAGAATCGGGCTACATCAAAACGCTCATGGACCCGGTGATTTTTCCGACGTGGCTGCGCGGGTTTATGATTGCCGCTTTTGCCGCCGCCTACATGTCGACCATTGGCACGCAGCTCAATTGGGGCGCCTCGTATGTGATCAACGATTTTTATCGCCGATTCGTCCGTCGCACGGCCGGCGAACGGCATTACGTGGTCGCGTCGCAAATCGTGACGGTGATGCTAATGTTGATTTCTTTGGGCGTGACGTTCAGCCTGGGCTCGATTAGCGGCGCTTGGAAGCTGCTATTGGTTACAGGTGCCGGCACCGGCTTGGTGCTGCTCTTGCGTTGGTTCTGGTGGCGAGTTAACGCCTGGTCGGAAGTTTCTGCAATGGCCGTAGCGGCGGCCGTTTCGTTGTTCCTGCAACTGAGCGGACCGCGGTGGGATAGTGATGATCCACAACAATTCGCATTTTTGATGTTAGCCACCGTGGGCATTACCACCGCGGCATGGTTGCTGGTAACGCTGCTGACGCCGCCGGAGCCGCGCGAAAAATTGATTGCCTTTTATCGTCGTGTGCGGCCAGCCGGACCAGGCTGGAAGACAATTGCCAAGCTCGCCGACGACAGCGCCGAAGGTCCTACAGAAAGTCTCGCCTTGCAATTCGTAAATTGGTTTTTCGGCTGCGTGTTGATTTACGCCAGCCTGTTCGGGCTGGGCGAAATCATTTTCAAAGAGTGGATTGCCGGCGGCGTGTATTTGCTTTTTGCGGTAATTGCCGCGGCCGTCATTTCCCGAAATCTGTCGCGTGCCGATTGGCAGCCAGGCGCCAGCAAAGAGCGCCTATCTTAATCCTTTGAAATCTGGCGTATGAGGTTCGGCACTGTTCGCGATTCCCATGCAGTCGGGCAATTCCTTAAGCGCCAAGCTCATCAACAACGCCTGCTAGCAGCGACGCATCGCGCAAATCTGCTGCCAGCAATCGGTGTCCTCCAGAAAGTTCAATTTTGGGATTATAGGCAATTCAAGCTTTCTATTCCGATTAGAAAAACTTTAGGGCCTGGCAAAGTTTGCCGATAAGTAGCTCGAAAGACCCGGGAGTTCGTGGTTTCGGGCCAGGGCAATGCAGGAGATCCAATCCATGTGGTTTCGTCGGCCAAAATTTGAAATTGATCAGTGTGCTGAAATCAGCCGCTGGGCACTGACGGCTGCCGCAATGCTCGCGGCATCGATCACCGCGCTGCCAAACTCGTGGGCCCAAACGCAATCGAATCCTGTTGGCCCGGCATACCAGCAACTGCCAAACTTCAATCCCAACGGCAACTCGAATTTCGCCGGCAATGCAAACGCCACCACAAATTCCAGCAGCACGCCAAGTACGACAACCCAAAACCGACTGCCAGCCTACCAACAAGTGCCAGGCAGCGCGTCCGGAATGCCGCCGCACCAACAGCAACCGCAGCGTGCGGCTTATCCTGCACAATACTACGCACCCCCGGCTCAAGCAGCCAACCGCGCTGGGCCATACTACAACGCGCCGCCCAATAACCGCTCAACCATCAACAATGGCATTAACCGAGCCAGCTACACGCCGAATTATCGCGTGGCCGCCGCCGAGCAAGTAAACGCCGCGCCGGCTGTCTCTGCGCAATCGATGCCTGCGCCGGGTGCGCGTGTGGAATCGATGCCGGTCCCACACGAAAATGGAAACTTTTATCCGGGCGGTTCGGGCGAGTATTCAAACAGCGGCCTACCGGTGCCGGAAGGATATGGTTCGCCGGCAGATTGGCCCAGCCCAGGTTGCAACGATTGTGATTCCGGTTGTTGCGGCGATTATTGCTGCGGGCAGAATCACGGTTGCAGCTTCGATTTTAGTGGCGGGTATTTGCTGTGGTGGGCCAAAGGAGATCACACGCCGCCGCTGGTCACGACCAGTCCGCCGGGAACAGATCGCACCGCCGCCGGCGTGCTCGGCCAAGATGGCACCAGCATTTTGTTTGGCAACACCAGCTTCAACAACGAAGCGCGGTCGGGTTTCTACGGCACGGCAGATTACTGGCTTTCGTGCGATCGCTGCGTGGGAATTGAAGCTTCGTATTTGTGGCTAAACCAGCATACCGAGGGTTTTCACGCCTCCAGCGATGGCGATCCAATTTTGGCCCGTCCGTTTTTCAATACCACCACGGGCGCGCAAGATTCCGGGCTAATTGCCTTTCCTAACATTCAAACGGGGTCGATCGACGTGACCGACGTTACCGGCTTACAAGGCGGTGAGTTGCTGATGCGCGCCAATTGGCTGCAAAATTGCCAACAGCGAATTGATTTTCTGGTTGGATACCGATTTTTGCAGCTTCGCGATTCACTTCGGGCGGTTGAAGCAGATACGTCGATCGATCCCAACGGCATTGTGCCGGTGGGAACCACACTCGATCTGCTCGATAATTTCGGAACTCTAAACACCTTCAACGGCGCCGATTTGGGAATTGCCGCGCAATGGCAGCACTGCCGCTACTCCTTGAACTTGCTTATGAAGTTGGGGTTGGGCAACACGCAATCGAAAGTGGCCATCAGCGGCTCGACAACCATCACCGAACCGACCCAAACCCCTGTGACCAATTCCGGCGGCTTCCTGGCGCTGGGCTCGAACATTGGACAGTTTGAGCGCAACAGCTTTACGATGGTGCCGGAAATTGGCGCGACGCTGGCCTACGATTTCTCCTGCCACTTGCGATTCACGGCCGGCTATACGTTGCTCTTCTGGAGCGGCGTGGCGCGGCCCGGCGATCAAATCGACACCAACCTGAACTCTGCGCTGTTTCCGGTTCCGACTCCGCCGACGACGATTTCCCCGCCGCCGGAGTTCCGCTTCATCACCGCAGATTACTGGGCGCAAGGCCTCAATTTGGGCGCCGAATATCGGTTTTAATTTCCGCCGCTGCGATTTTGCTATCGCGTAATTTAAGGGCGCAATTTAAGAAGCGAGCCAGTTGTCTTCTGTTTCCAGAGCACTATCAACGAGCGCCCCGCTTTGCTCGCTGGAGGTGCTGCCGCTACCGCCGGTTGACGACGGCGTCACCTGAGATTGCAGCGCTAACGATGGCAATGCCAAGTCCGAGCTCACCGCCGTGCTTGATGCCGGCTGGATGGTTAATGAGGTTGTGGCAACATTGCTGCTGTTGAGCGGATCGGAAACGACGAACGTAATGTTTCTTTCCACCGGGCTTGGCGTCGCGGAGGTGTCGTTATACTTCACTGTCCGCAGCACCGCTTGATAATCGGCTGCCGATGCGGCGCCCGAAAGCGTCAACGTGTTGGTAGCGCTATTGTAGCTGGCGGTAATATCAGGGTTGGAGCCCAAGACCGTCGGGTCGGCCGAAAGGGCTTCGTTGGCGCCGTCTTGCGGGTTCGTGATCGTCACCGTCAACAAATCTAAGCCTGCGCCATCGGAATGCGTGATCGTCGCCGCCGTGGTGTTGGCAATGGGCACCGCGCTGCCCCCGGCCGTGAACGAGGTCGAAAAGTTGGTTCCCGCACTGCCATTCAGGCTGATCGCCGGCGAAGTAAAAAATTGGTTGACAAGCGCGGAGGTAATGGGAGTGGAAGCCAGGAACAGCCGCTTGGAAACATCGCTGATAATTACGCCGCGTTCGCTGAAATTGTATTCCGTGCCATTTTGATCGGCCTGCACGTTGATGCCGGTGATTTTATCGGTGCCGGGAGTGCCCCCCAAGCTGCCGGCGGTTTCCACGCCATCAATAAACTGCGTGGGGGGCGTCTCCAAAATTTGGTAAGTGCCCTCGGCCAAATTGCTGAAGCCATAGGAGCCGTCGGCGCCGGAAAGCGTCGTGCCAACTGTTTGGAACGTGCCGTCAGTTTGCTGCATTTGCAGAGTCAACGTAATATCGCCAATTCCCACGCGGGGAGCGCCGGAAGACAAAATTCGCTGCCCATCGTTTGCCGCATCGAGATAGACGAAGCCAGCGAGTGAGGAGTTTGCCACCGTGATGGTTAAATTCGGTGTTTCAGAACTTGAACTGCTCCCCGGATTGCCGGCATTATCGGTAACCGTAGCGACCACAAAATACGTGCCCACCGGCAACGACGAACCCGGAGGAACCGTTGCCGTCCACGAGGTGGCGGTCGCCGTGCCGGTAATCGTCAACGGCGAGAAGCCAGAACCCGCCGCTCCCGTAATGACCACCGTAACGGAGTTTTGAATTCCGCTGCTGGGCGCAGGATCGCTAATCGTACCGGTCAACGTCGGCGTAGAATCGCCGGTGGTAAGTGGATTAACTGTCACGACAGGCGCTTGGGTGTCGACGGTCAGTCCGCCGGTCGCCGTGGTCTGGCCGGAATTGCCTGCTGCGTCTGTGGCAGTGGCCGTGATGTCGTACTTGCCGTCGGCCACCGTGGCCGGAGTCACAGACCAGGTGGTACCCGTTATCGTGGCGTGCAATGTTTGGCCGGCAACTAAGACCGTCACATCCGTGATGCCGCTGGACGGCGATGCATCGGTCACCGTGCCGGTGATCATCGGCGTGTTGTCGTTGGTGACAATCGGAGTGCCCGTAATTGTCACCGTTGGGTTTGCTGTATCGACGGTCAGGGCCGCAGCGGCGACAGCCTGCCCGTTGTTCCCGGCCTTATCGGTAGCGGTGGCCGTGATGTCGAAAGTGCCATTGGTCAGCGCGGCGGCAGTCACCGACCAGGTGTTGCCGGTGATGGTGGCCTGCAGCGTTTGGCCGCCCACGACGACCGTTACGCCGGCGATGCCGCTAGAGGGGGAAGCGTCATTCACCGTGCCGCTAATCGTTGGCGTGCCGTCGTTCGTGACAATCGGAGTGCCTGTAATTGTCACCGTCGGATTTACCGTATCGACGGTCAAGCCGGCCGTGGCGGTCGTTTGCCCGCTGTTGCCTGCGTTATCGACGGCGGTGGCCACAATATCATAAGTGCCGTCGACGATAGTGGTGAGCGTCGCTGACCAGGTGCTGCCCGTAATGGTAGCCTGCAGCGTTTGGCCGCCAACGACCACCGTTACGCTGGCGATGCCGCTGGAAGGTGAAGCGTCGGTCACCGTGCCCATAATCGTCGGCGTGTTGTCGTTCGTGATGATCGGCACGCCCGTTACCGTGACCGTGGGGTTGACCGTATCGATGATTAAGCCGCCGGTGACGGTCGCTGTGCCGCTGTTCCCGGCATCGTCGGTGGCAGTGGCCGTAACATCATAGGTTCCATCAGCCGGTTTGGGCACGAACGCGGTCCAGGTGCTGCCCACGACATGGGCACTTACCGTCTGGTTATTCACGGTGACGGTTACGCCGCTGATTCCGCTCGAGGGGGAAGCATCGGTCACTGTGCCTGTAATCGTGGCTGTGCTGAGGTTCGTAACAATGGGCGTACCGCTGATGGTGACCGCCGGATTGACTGTGTCGATTTGGACATCTTTCGGACCCAACGAATCGATTCCAGTACCCGGCGTCGACAGCGTGAGCGTGGCGTCGTTATGGGCCGAGTCTTGAATGGTTCCGCCATTGAGGGAAAGCGCGGCCGTGGAATTATAATCGAGGTCGCTGGTATTCTGTCCCGCAGTCACGGTGTAAACGAAAGTCAGCGTGCTGGTGCCGGTGCCGCTGGCGTAATTCACGATCGCGCCGTCATTCAGCGTTAACTGCGGCGTGCCGGTGACATTCACGTTTTCGCTGAATGTGACGGTAATAGTTACTTGTTTTCCCGCATTGAAAGCCGAATTGGTTGCGGCTGTAGTGGCGACCGCAGTGACCGTTGGCAGATTCGTATCGACGGTTAAACCATTGGCGATGACCGCGGTTGAGCCCGTGTTTTCGGCGTTATCGGCAATCGTGGCTTGCAAATCGTAAGTGCCGTCGCCCAGTGCGGTGAGGGTTGCACTCCACGTGGTCCCGGAAACAACGGCGGCAATGGTTTGCAACGGCGTTGAGCTTCCGTGATTAAAAACAAAGAGCGTCACGTTGGCGATGCCGCTGGAAGGCGACGCGTCATTCACGGTTCCCGTGATGATCGGCGTGTTGGTGTTGGACAAAATTGGCGTGCTGTCAATGGTGACTGTCGGATTGACCGTGTCGATATCAATGTCTTTGGGACCCAACAAATCAGTGCCGGTTCCGGGAGTGGCCAGTGCGAGATTGGCGTTGTTATGGGCCGCGTCTTGAACGGCTCCGCCGTTGGGGGAAAGCGCCGTCGTGGAACTGTAGTCGAGGTCGCTTGTATTCTGTCCGGCCGCCACGGTGTAGCTGAAGGTCAGCGTGCTGGTGCCGCTGCCGCTGGTGTAATTCGCTACGGCTCCATCATTTAGGGTCAGCTGCGGCGCGCCAGCGACGGTCACGTTTTCGCTGAATGTGACGGTAATAATCACTTGCTTTCCAGCATTGAAAGCCGAATTGGCCACGGCAGTGGTGGCGACCGACGTAATGGTCGGCGCGGTGGTATCGACCGTTAAAATGCTTTGGCCGGTAAAGGAATCGGTGTTGCCGGCGTTATCCGTGACGGTAGCAACAACTGTATAAGTACCGTCGGCCAGCGTGGTGGCGGTGGCCGACCAGACTCCGCTAATGCTGTGCGCATCGTCCCCGAAAGCAACCGTGCCATTGTTAACCGAGGCAGTAACCGATTCCAAAAAATTTCCAAGCGAATCGAAGATGGCTACCGCCACATCATGAATACTGCTGCTGGGAGCCGCGTCGGAGAAAGTTCCCACGATGATGGGAGTGCTGCTGTTGGTCAATAGCGGCGAATTAGTAATTGCGATTGCAGGATCCACGCTATCGATGGTTAATAAACCAACATCGCTTGTGCCCGTTTTATTGGCGCTATCGGTCGCCGAGGCCGTTACATGGTAAAACCCATCGGCTAGTGAGGTCGGCACCACCACACTCCACGCAGTGCCAGAAATGTTGGCCGTAAGTTGCTGGGTAAATCCGGCATTCGCCGTTCCCGCGCCTGTGATGGTTACTATGACGTTGGGAATGGTCACGCCGCTAACCGGCTCGATTACCGTACCGCTGAGGGTGGGCGTCGTGTCGTTGGTGACCACCGGCGAATCGACAGTCACCTCCGGCACTTTGGTGTCTACCGTCAATGCGGAATTTCCGTTGGTCGATGTGCCTGCATTGTTCGCGTTGTCAGTAACGGTGGCCGTGATGGTGTAAACGCCATCGGGCAAGGTGACGCCGGAAGGAAGTGACGCGGTCCATGATGTGGCCGTGGCTACTCCGGAAATATTCAGCGGCACGAAGCTGGTATCTGACACGCCGGTAATGATCACCGTCATCGCACTCTTGATGCCGCTTGAGGGAGACGGATCGTTGATGGTGCCCGTCAGAGCTGGCGTTGAAATGCCGCTGTTGAGCAGATCGACGCTTACTGTCGGAGCGACCGTATCGACCGTCAGCGAACCGGTGCTTTGCGAACTGTTGTTTCCGGCAGCGTCGGAGGCTGTGGCAGTTACGGTATACGTGCCGTCCGGCAGGCTCGTGGGCACATTCACCGACCACGTGCCGCCGGATACATTGGCCGTAGGTGTTTGGCCTCCCACCACCACGCTGACACTCAAATTGCCACTGGAAGGCGTCGGATCGCTGACCGTGCCGGTGAGTGTCGGCGTGTTGTCGTTGGTGACGACCGGCGAATCGACCGTTGCCGTGGGGTTGACAGTATCGATGTCCACATTCTTTGGACCCAATTGATCGACGCCGGTATCGGGGGCCGAAAGTGCCAAGTTCGCGCTGTTGCCGGCAGCGTCTTGAATGGCGCCCCCATTGAGCGCCAGCGCCGTGATGGAAGCGTAATCCAAATCGGCCGTGTTTTGGCCCGCTGCCACAGTGTACGTGAAAGTTAACGTGCTGGTGCCGCTGCCGCTGGCGTAATTCACCACCGCGCCGTCATTGAGCGTTAATTGGGGCGTGCCGGTCACATTTACCACTTCGCTAAACGTCACGCTGATGGTAACTAACTTGCCGGCATTGAACGCCGAGTTGGACGTGGCGGTGGTATCGACGGATGTTATTGTGGGCGGGGTGGTATCGATGTTCAGGCCGCCAGTGAAGACCTGCGTCGAACCGCTGTTGGTGGCGTTGTCGACAGCGGTTGCCTGCACACTGTAGGCACCATCGGCCAGCGATGGCGGCAAAGTGGCGCTCCACGTGTTCCCCGTCACAGTAGCGTTAAAGGTTTGCGTGCCGACCGTCACGGTCACAGCGCTAATTCCGCTGGAGGGAGCAGCATCGTTCACGGTGCCGGTGAGGGTGCGATTGCTGCCGCCCAACGAAATTTTATCGCCCGGGTTTACCAGTCCGTCCACCGTGACCGTCGGAGCAACGATGTCGACAATCAGAGTGCCGATGGCCTGGTTGCTCGAATTTCCTGCATCGTCCAGCGCCACAACCTGCACCGTGTAAGTGCCATCGGCCAATGCCGCAGTGGGGATGGCCGAATAATTCGGACCGTTGGAAGTTGGCGACAGCACGGCGGTTAATGTTTGGACCGTCACATTGGTGGAGTCGACAATGCTGACCGTTACCAGTCCATTTCCATCGGAGACGATTTGTCCGGGCGCTCGAAAGCCGCTGCTGGTTGTTCCCGGATCGCTCACCGTGCCGGTGATGGTGGGCGTGGAATGATTTGTAATTTGCGGCGTGACGACCGTAACCACCGGCGCTAGGGTGTCGATGACCAATAAAGCGGTCGTGGAAATTTGCGATGGAGACGAAGTGGCCGTCAGCATGTAATAGCCGTCGGCCAACGAGTTTCCCACGGGCACGTCGATCGACCAATTATTCCCCTGCACGTCGGCATTTAGCGTGAAATCGACATTGGTGTCGGTGATTCCGGAAATTTCCACCGACACTTGGCTGGCGCCTTGTTCGTTCACCGTGCCGACAATATGCGGGGTGTGAGAAGAACGATAAATCGTGGACGACGACATAGTATTCACCGCAATGTTGGCGGCAAATAATCCATCAGCAGTCGTTCCTAGCCCGGGCAGTGTTAACGTGGCCGGATTAGCCGACGAATCTTGAATCGTGCCGCCATTAAGCGCCAGCGCCGTGGCGGAGGCATAATCCAAATGCGCGGTGTTCTCTCCCGTGGCCACGGTGTAATTGAAGGTTAGCGTATTGGTGCCGCTGCCGCTGGCGTAATTCACCACCGCCCCGTCGTTGAGCGTCAACTGCGGCGTGCCAGTAACGCTGACCGCCGTGCTAAACGCCACGGTAATGGGAATGACCCGAGTTGCGCCATACAGACCGGCCGGCGCCGACGTTGAAACTTGAGTGACAATTGGACCCACGGTGGCCGCAATCACGATATTTTTTGTCGCCAAGCCGTCCGTGCCGGTGGCCGGAAGCGTGAGCACGGCGTTGTTCGTCGCCGTATCGGTAATGCTGCCGCCGTTGAGGCCCAAAGCGGAAGTCGAAAGGTAATCCAAATCGGCAGTGCTCTGGCCGGCGGCTACAAGGTAAGTAAACGTCAATGTGCTGCCGCCGCTGCCGCTGGTGTAACTGGCAACTGCTCCACTGCCGGCATTCAATGTTAATTGCGGAACACCGGTGACGGTCACTGGCTCGTTAAATGTCACGGTAATTGGAATCGAATCGCCCGCTGGATGCGTTGAAGCAGCTAAGGTGGTCGTCGAGACGCTGGAAACGGTCGGGCTACTCGTGTCGATCACGATACCGACCTGCGCTAAACCATCCGTGCCGGTCGCCGGAAGCGTGAGTGTGGCATTATTCGACGAGGCATCTTTGATCGTGCCGCCGTTCAAGCTTAACGCCGAGGTGGAGTTGTAATCCAAATCGGAAGTGTTCTGGCCGGCTGCTACCGTGTAGTTAAAGGTTAACGTGCTGCCGCCGCTGCCGCTGCTGTAATTCACCACTGCTGCGTCATTCAGCGTCAACTGCGGCGTGCCGGTCACATTCACCGGTTCAGAGAAAGTAATGGTGACGGGAATGCTTGCGCCCACGCCATACTTCCCAGCCACAGCCGTTGTCGATACGCTGGTAATTGCCGGGCTGGTCGTATTGATAACCAGGTGAGTTTGCGCCAGGCCGTCGGTATTGGTTGCAGGAAGCGTGAGCACGGCATTGTTTGCCACGGCATCTTTGATGGAGCCGCTGTTGAGGCTTAAGGCCGATGTGGAAGTGTAATCCAAATCCGCAGTGCTTTGGCCGGCGGCCACAAGGTAAGTAAACGTCAATGTGCTGCCGCCGCTGCCGCTGGTGTAACTGGCCACCGCGCCGCCGCCGGCATTCAGCGCCAATTGCGGCGTGCCAGTCACCAAGACCGGTTCGCTGAACGTTACCGTCACGGGAATACTCGCGCCAACGCCGTAGGTTCCGGCAAGGGCAGTTGTTGATACGCTGGAAATCGAAGGGTTGGTCGTGTCAACAAGAATGCCGTCCAGAGCTAAACCATCCGTCCCGGTCGCCGGAAGTGAGAGGATAGCGCTATTCGCCGCGGAGTCTTTGATCGTGCCTCCGTTGAGGCTCAAGGCGGAGATCGAAGCGTAATCCAAGTCGGTCGTGTTCTGACCCGCGGCGACGGTGTAGTTAAACGTCAACGTGCTGCCACCGCTGCCGCTGGAATAATTGACCACTGCGCCATCGTTCAACGTTAATTGCGGCGTGCCGGTAACGGTGACCGGCTCGTTAAACTTCACCGTGATGGGAATAATTGCCGCCACGCCATAGCTTCCCGCCGCGGCAGTGGTGGCCACGCTGGAAACCGTGGGGCCGGCGGTATCGATTACCAGGTTATCTTGCGCCAAACCGTCCGAGCCGGTCGCCGGCAACGTGAGAATGGCGTTATTCGTCGACGCATCCTTGATGCTGCCGCCGTTCAGGCTCAAGGCCGAAGTGGAGTTGTAATCCAAATCGGAAGCGTTCTGGCCTGCCGCGACCGTGTAGTTAAACGTTAACGTGCTAGTGCCGCTGCCGCTGCTGTAATTCACTACCGCTGTGTCATTCAGCGTTAATTGCGGCGTGCCGGTCACGGTGACCGGGGTTGTGAACGTCACGGTGATGGGAATCGACGCTCCCACGCTATACGTTCCGCTGGCTTTGGTGGAGGAAACCGCCGTCACTTGCGGTCCGGCAGGATTCACGGTAATGCTTCCGCCGGCAAAGCTAATATCGCTTAAGGGCACCGCTACTCCGGCGGAGCCCAGGCCAAACATCGTAAATTGCTTGGTCTGAACAGAAGACAACGTGGGCGTTAGCGTTAGCCCTCCGGAACCGCTGGCATGAATGGGCACGACAAACAACAAATCGCTGGCGGCCGGCTGCGCTGGCGGAACGTCCGTGGTGCTGTCGCCGCCCACATCGGTCAGCGAGCCGGCAGCCGCGGTTCCCGAAGCATTCCCACCGTTAAAATCAGCCCCATGCGTAATCGCCCCGTTCACCGAAATCAAACTGGAATTGAAGCTCAGATCGAGCCAACCCTCTTCCACGCCGGCCGGACTGCTGCGGACATCTTGGACAAAAGCTTTGAGCAAGTAATCCTGCCCCGCCGTCAGCGAGGAAACTTGCTGTGTGCCGCCGCTATTGAAATACTGAAACTGAACGGCAACCGTGGTCAGTAACGCGCGCGATTCCAAATACTCAAACCACGGTCGATGCCAGGCCTTTCGCCGGCGCTGGCCCTGCCGAACTCGTGGGCGGCTGCGGTTCCTCCTGGAAGGCACAAAATACGTTCTGCCCAAGCGGCGCGAAATAGCCATACGCTGGTCCCCGTATTGACTCAGATTGCTGTCTGGTGAAATGGTCTAAGGTGTAACTTCAAGCAGCGCGGGCATTGCCGGCGTCAAGCTTCGTAAAGCTGGAATGACCCATTGGCTGGCCGGATCAAATGCCTCGCAGGTCCGTGGCGCTGGTCGCTAGCGGATATCTTCGTTTTCACTCTTCAAGTGCGCTGGAAGTGAAAACTTGGACAGGCCTGTGGATTAAAACAGGCTGGTCTCGATTTTAACTCACATCCAGCTTAATTGGGAGCAATTTGTTTGAAAAGCAGCCGGCAATAAGAACAGGGCCATACCGCCGCCTTCCGCCTTAGCGGAACGGTTGAAGATTAACCCCAATTGCTCATTAAACGACCGGAATGGCTATGGTCCAATCGCAATCGAGCTGGTGACAAAATCGCCCTGAATCATCAAAGGCACGCCGGCCTGGTTCGACAAAAAGTCGACCCCGCCGATGCCAATAATGCTGGAAATTCCCGTCAACTCGTTCGGCAACACCATGGTTCCAGCCAGGGTCAAGTTATTCGAGCCGTTGCCGAAAATGATGCTGAACGTCTGCTGAATGGTGTCGCTGGTCAGCGTCACGTTGTTGCCCCCCGCGCTGCCTAGCGCGGTCCCAAATATCAACCCGGCCATCGTGGAGTTCGAAATCGTGACGAAATTAACTCCCGGCGTGGGCGTTAAGCCGGCGCCGACGAAATTCACCACTCCGCCCAGCGTCGTGCCAGTCATCGTAAAGTTATTTAGCCCAGCATTTTCACCCAAGACGGTCAATGCATCTCCTAGGGTCGCAAACCCGGGGACCGGATTTGTGCCAAGGCGAGTGCCAATTGTACCACCGGTAATGGTCGTCAAACTCCCGGCGCTGGCTCCCGTAGCAGCACCATCATTGACGAACACTCCCCAGGGAATGTTGGAAGCGCCGCTGATGGTCACTGCCGCAAAGCCGGCCGCGGCGCCTGGTGCGGTATTGTTGTTAATTACTAGCGCCCCGCCCGCAGCTGCGGTATTTGTCAACTGTGCGCCAATGGTACTGCTGGTCACCGATACGGAGGTTGTCCCGCCCAAATCAGTCACTGTCACTCCACCGTAAACCGTTGAGCCAATGAATTTGACGATGTCCTGTGTCGGGGGAATGGTCAGCGGGTGCGCTTGGCCAGTAACTATGACACTGCCATAAATTGTCGCATTGCCCGTGAATACGGTCGAGCTTCCTCTGGTTGTGGCTCCCGCCGTTCCGTTTAATATCTCAAGCACTGGCGGCAAAGCCGGAGCAGGCACCGGTGGGGGAAGGGGGGTGGGAAACAGCGCGGCGCCAATCGATACGCTCCCTGTCGTCATGAAAATATTATTGGCGTTGGGATTTGTCACCAGCAAGCCGCCATCCAAGGCCGTTTTCGAGGCGGTGCCATCGATCGTCGTCATGGTATTGCCGCCGACGCCACCCGTGTTGTTAACGGTGGTCAAGCCGAGAACGTGAGTGCTTAAAACCGACAATACTTGCGTCGCACCAGTTGGCGCCATGTTTGTCGTCAGCGTGTCAAGCAAAACGTTGTTAATGGTATTCGTCTCGGTGCCCGCTGCGTTAAGAATGTTAATGGTCGGCACCTCCCAAAGTGGGCTAGGAGGCGCGGCCGGCGGATTATCGCCAAATTCAAACGATTTGGTTGCGCCTGCGCCGAGACGAACAACAATGCCCCCCGTTGCTCCTGTTTCTGTGAGCGTCGCAGTGCTCGGCGTTCCGCCATCGGTGAGGAGAGTTCCTCCGACGCTGGCGACAAAAAAAGTGCCCGGCGTGCTGCCATAATTCACCTGCACCTGGTTGTTGGCCGTGTCGCCGATCAATACCAACTGGCCGGCGCCATTGACCGCTACCGTCACAATTCCATCCAACACCCGGCGCGGTTCCAGCGATTCAAATCGCAATCTGCGCAAGTTACTATCATTGAATTTTTTTCTTCGGTGTTTGCTGATCATGATGTTGATTCTCCCAGAGCTTGTGTACCATCGAACTTGTGGATGAGAGTCTTAGGCAAACGACCAGCGCGGCTCCGTCAACAGCCGCCAGCGCGTCACCGAGAACAGCTCGTACTTGCCTCTTCCACTGCGCAGAATTGCACCGCCAGACCAAATGTGTCGCTGATTATAATGGGGGGGACGCCGAATGCAAGCAAATTTCGCGATTTTTTGAAATCTCAGTTGCAGCCTCCTCCCTTAGTAGGGCAACCGACGGGCAGGCGAAATCTACGTCTTTGCAAGAGACATCCGCTTCAAACACGCCGACGGTATTTCCCTCGCTGGGCCAAGCAGGCGACGAAGCAGCCGAAAGCCAACAGCAGCGAGCTCGGTTCCGGCACGGGAGAGAATTCGTCCCACGCCAGACCGTAAGTTTCGTCTTGAGGCGTGCCAAAAATCTGATCCAGATACAACACCCGGAGGCCGTACTGGCCGTCGGCAGGCAAGTCGAAGTGCAATTCCTCCGAGGTGTTATAGGCGCTTTCCGAAGAAGCCAGCAAATTGGTGAACGTGCTGTTCCAAATTTGCAAATCCAGGTTGGCCTGGCCGTCGTCGGTTCCCACCTCGTTCACGTCGTCTACGCTCCGGTCGCGGAACCAGGTCAGCGTGACATCTAAATACGTGCCGCCTTGCAGCGGATTGGTAATAGCGTAATCGTTATGGTTGCCCAGCGTCAGGGCACCCAAATCCCAACCCACTTTAGCCACATTGCCGCCGCCGGTGCCGGGCACGTCGTGCGTGCCATTGGGATCGATGTACTGCAAAAAGGCACGCGATAAGTTGATTTGCCCCGCCCCTTGCGCCCAATCGAGCGATTGCGTGGTAATTACGCGGCCCAATTGCGGATCAAAATGCTGGCCGTTGTCCCAGCCGGGCAATTTATCGGCCGAGTTCATCAGCACCGCTTTCATCACCCGCGCATCTTGCGAAGTGGAAGGGAACGAATTGACGATGATTCCGTTGTACGTGTATCCGCCAGCAATCTGGATGGCCAGGCTGTTCATCAGGGCCACGCCGCCACTGACAATGGGCGCGGCGAAGCTGGTGCCGGCCAGCGGATAGTTGTACAAATTGTTCGCCAGATTGGGCGGATCGGGATTGGGAAGCGTCGGCCCGTTGCCCCCGCTTTGTCCGCCGTAATAAGCCGCAAAAATTGAGGTGCCCGGCGCGACAATATCCACCGCCGCCCGCACCCCGGGAATGGTTCCGTGCACCGGGTCGGCATAATCTTCCGGGCCGCGACCGCTGAAATCGGCCACTTGGGTGAAATCGGAAAGCGTTAAATTATTTTGCGTTGCGCCGACCGAAATTGTGTTGTAGCCCGAGGCCGGCCCGGTCACGCTGTTGGCGGGCGTAGGCGGATTGGGAAAATTGCCGGCCGCCACCACGATGGTAGTGTTCGGAAATTTGCGGGCAACCGCGTCAATCAGCTTGGTGATGTCGTCGGTTCCCGTCGGATCTTCAAATCCCCAACTGCTGTTGATGACATTGGCCGTGCCACTAAATCCTACCGATAGCCCCGGCAGGCTTAGGATGGGGGATTGCGCACTAATCGCCGGATTCACCGCCGTATTGGTGTTGGTGAATCGGTTGTACGTGGTGTAGATGGCCGCTTGCGAAGTTTCGAAGCTGGTGGAATAGCTGGGAATGCTGTTGTCCGGATTCGGCGCGGGAGCATCCCACTGCGTGGCAATGGCGCCCGAGGCCAGAAATGTGGCCGGGGCCATGCCAAATTCGCTGATGAAGTTATTTCCCTGCGAAACCCACTCGTTGTAATTCAGCCCCCCCAGCACCGAGCCCACCCACGTGGCATGCCGATCCACTTCACCCAGCGCGCCCTGCCCGGTGTATTCGTACGTGGAAAGGCTCAGGTCTTCATGCCCGTTGGGACCACCCCAAATGGCGCCGGCTTCGATGTTTGCACTGATGGTATATTCGCCAAAAATGCCGGCCATGTAGAAGGCCTGGGCCCCGACAATGTCGTTGACAAAGCCGGGCGTGTTGACGCCATCGAACGTAGCGACGGCATTTTTCGACGGCTGATTGGTTCCGCCCAAATCGTAGATTTCAGCCTGCGCCAATTTCCAATGGCCTGCGCAAAGCGCCCCCAGCGCGCAGGCGAACCGCACGGTTATTTTCATGAGCTGCCGAGTCGAGTTGCTTAATGCTGTGAGGGTGCCTAACGCCTGCGCTCAATCTCTGTTCACAGCCAGCAAACCATGCGCCCATGCATGATGAGTGTTTATCTTACTTAGAATTGCAGAGGGTGCAACCGATCGCCCCAAGAACGGCCCGCGAGCGTGATTTTTCCAACAAAAACGCCCAGGAGCGAAAAACTCCTGGGCGGAAATTAGCTCGTCGGAAATTCTTTTATCGCGGAACAGCCGGCGTCGGAGTGCCGGCCGGCGGAATCGTGTTGGAACCGGCAGGGGCGGTGGGCCGTGCGGCAACGCGCTCGGTCGGTGTTTGGCCGTCGCCGTAGAACAAGGTGGTCTCTTCGGAGGCCAGCTTGGCGCCCATCGATGGGCAATTCACTTCGGCACGGAACACATGGTTGCCCGGCTGATCGGCACGGGCGGTAATTTTCAGCACAACTTCCGATCCCGCGGAAATTGAGGCAATGGGCTGGAACACCACTTGGCCCGACGAAAGTTCGTGCTGCCCGCCTTGCGCCTTGATGGGCTCGATGCCGCTGGAGAAGAAGCCGGCCACGTCGACGTTTTCGGCGGCCTTGCTCCCGCGGTTGCGGATATGCACTTCGTACACCATTTCTTCGCCCACGGCCAACGGACCCGGCGGATCGTTCACTTCCAATTTTAGATCGGCCAAAGCTTCCACGTTGGTGGCCGTGGCGGCGTTGTCATACAAATCGTTGGAGGCGGTGCTCAGCACTTGCATCCGGTTGACGCCAGGGTTCGACAGCAAGCAGGAGAATTGCAATTCCTGCTCGGCGCCGGCGCGCAGGCTGGGCAAGTTCCAAGCCACCTTGTTTTCCGCTTCGATAAACTGCCCGCCCGGGCTCGACAAGTATTTGGCTCCCGGCGGCAAGACGGCCGCCACCATAATGTTTTCGCTGGTGGCGTTGCCGGGGTTAGACACCACGACATTGTAATTCGCAGGCGTGCCGGCGAATTTAACTTCCGGTCCGTTGACAGCGGCTTTTAAGCTGGCGCGGCGAACAAGCACATCCTCCGCCACCTCGGCCCGCAAATTTCCATCGGCAATGGCCGTAGCTTTGACCGACAGCTTGCCCGCCTGCCGCGCGGAAAGTTCCACTTCAACTGGCTTGCTTTCGCCGGCGCGAATTAAACCGATTTCCTGGCGCGTGGGCGCACCGGGGCCGCCATCGACAGGCGCCAATAGCAGCTCCACGTTTTCCGCGTCGCCGGTACCCGGATTGCTCAACGTCAGTTTGTAGAGCTTGGTTTGCCCGTACAGAATTTCGGACGGACCATCCAGCACCATCGCAATTTTGGGCTCCTTCACCTCGACCACGGCCTGTGAGGCGGCGGGAGCGCAGGCCCATTGCACGGCCAGGTCGAAGGCCCGGCTTTCGCGCGGCACCAGGCGAATAATCAATTGTTCCTTGCTGTGCGGCTCTAACCGCGGCAAACGCCAAATTAAGGGCTCGCCGCGATGTTCCGAAGCCGCCAAAGTTTCGCCCGTGGTCGTCTTCGTTCCCAAAATTTCCGACCATTCCGGCGTTTTGACCGAAACCGTCACGCTTTGAGCAATCATTTCACCCGCATTGCTGATGGCCACGCAATAGGTTGCTTCCTTGCCGACCGAAATGCTTTTGGGGCCAATCGTCTCCACGGCCAGAATGGGATTTTGTTGAGAGAACAGCACGTTCTCTTGCGGCATGCTCAGCGGGCGATTCGGCGCGGTAACCCGCGAGGCAATTTCCGGAGCACTGGCCATATCGCTCGGGTTGGTTACGTTGGCCGAATTTGCGCCGAGCGACGGCACGCGTCGTCCTATGATTGTCGGCTCGCTAACAACCGGCCCGGCCGGCGTTACTGCCACCGAGACCAGCGCTTCGCTGCCCTTCGGCGTGGAAACTTCTCCACGGGAAAACTCGTCGATGCTGGTCGATGGCGCAACGGTATGGATATCGGGCAAGTTTGGCGCCGTGGCATTCTCTACAATTCCAGCCGTTTTGGCATGCGGGATGACGTTTGCAGGAGCACCCACGACCGGCGCGGCACTTGGCAATGACGCTTGAGAATACTTAGGAATTTCGACCACCGGCGGATGCATGTCGGCTGCCGGAGCAGCGCCGGGCGCCGGCGATTTGCGGACCGCCGTCAATCGCTGCTGCAGCGATCTGAGCGGGCCGGAGGTGGTGACGTCGTTGGAATCGTTTACGGGATGGTTTTTGGCCGGCCCAGAATTTTGGTTGGCCGACGCATTGGGGAAAATCGATTGCACGCCGGAACGTCCCAGGGGCTGCCTGCCGTCATTCCCCGTGGCGTTGGAATCGGTCTGTCCATTGCTGGTCGCTGGGTTAAATGGCGGCGCGTTATTACTACTGGAAACCGGTGGGGAACCGAAATTGATGTCTTGTGTTTTGCGCGCCACGCTGAAGGGATCGGTGGCCTGGGCAGGCACGACCGATGCGTCGCGGTTGTCGGCGCTGCTCGTTTCCCACGTTGCGTAGCGAGTCGCAGTGGCTTCTGTGGCTTGATTAACCTGCCCGTGAACCACGGTCGTAATGAGCAGGCCCGCAGCCGCCAACAATCCAAGACCAATGAGTGCAGAGCGCATGGCTTTCCATCCTCAAACGAAGTCCGAGTTGAAACTGTCGTAGCGGATTATCGGATGGGCAGAGAGTTCCGGTGGAGTAAATTCTTCCGATTTTCTTGAGTTTTCCATGTAGACAAACTAGGAAATCGCTAGCGAGCAAAATGCGAATGCAGATTTCACTCGGGCGTAGAAGGACCAAAGTGCTAGCCGTGTGGGCCGCCAACAACTGCTAGCGAGTATTCAAGCCACTCGCCGCCGGGCACGGACGCCGAGCATGCACAGGCTGCCCAGAACCAGCAGCCCTAGCGAAGCAGGCTCGGGAACGCTTGCAGTGCTGCCATGGCCGGAAAGCAGCAAGTTTAAGAAGGCCTGCAGGTCCGCGTTGTTGAAAGCGCCGTCGCTGTTCAAATCGCCCAAGTCCAGCATGTCTTGCGGCGTCAAATTATTTTGCGATTCGTAATCACTCAAATCGGTCAAAGCCGACAGCAGAGAGGCAATGTCCGAAGAGTCAACGTGCTGATCAAAATTAAAATCGCCAGCGGTAAGTTTAACGATGCCCGTCAGGGTCAAAGTAAGCGGGGCCGCCTGTGCCGTGGCGCCGGGCAACAGCGCGTTGTCGGAAAGTCCCAAGGAATAACTCGCTGAAAAATTTCCCGTGATGTCCGTATTCAGGTCCGCAAAGTAAGCCGAGCTGCTGCCGGCGGCCAGATTTTGAAATGACGCCAGCGTGGTCGTCAACTCGCTGGTGTCTCCGTTGCCGAGAATGCTGTTCAAATCCAAGCCGGCAGTGAAGCCAACCGTGGTGATCAAATTGAAAAGACTGAATGCCGCTTGATGCATTCCGGTCCCTTTGGCAAACACGCCCAAGTCAATCGTAATCGAATCCGTGTCTTGGGTGCCGCTAAAACTTGCGTTGGCGTGGTCCAACACCGTTGCCGAATAGCCAACACTAATGGCGGAATACGCGCCTTCTCCGGCCAAGCCCGCGCCACCGTTCTCGGCAGTGCTCACCGCCAGCGACAAGGAACCCGTTTTATTGCCGACAGAACTGAGCGTTCCCCCCAGGCTCCGGCTCGATGTGGAAGCTGCGGAGTTGAACAGCGCAGTCGAGCCCGTAATTTGCATCCCGTTGCTGTCGGCCGTGGAGGAGCCGGCCACATTCACCCGCGTGAAGGAGTTGTCATCGCCCGTCGTGGTCAGGTTGAAGTTGTTATTCACCGTCGCTCCCACCACCACGCTGCCGAAGTTGACGTTCGACGCACTCGGCGTAACCACACGCTGGTTCAGCACGGCCCCGGACACGTTAATGGTATCGTTGCCATCGGCCGAGCCATGCCCGCCACCGGAAGTCGTCAGATCGGTATTATGAAGCGTCACCACGCCGTTTTTCAGGCCGCCAGTGCTGGTCGATGCGTTCAAGCCAACGGTAATGGTGCGGCTTTGCGTGCCGAAATCAATTCCTTGCCCAGCGCCGGCAAACAGATTATTTGGGCCGCTGCCGCCAATCGCAGCACTGCCGGCCGTCGTCAAATCAAACGTAGTCGGGTCGTTGCCGGTTTTATTGAAGTTGACATTGCTCGTTCCAAACGTGCCGTTGACCATAATCCGCCCCAAGTCAACGGCGGCACTGGAGGAGCCATCGGCGCCTACCACGCCGGTTCCCAAACTAAGTTGCGAGTTGTTGATGATGTTGCCGCTGCCGTCCTTATCGGTGCCGAACACCGCCCACACGTATTCCGGATGATCGATGTACGGATTGCGGTTGCCTTGGTAGTACTTCGGGTTCAGCGCGTGATCGGTCAAATCGCCGGAGCTGCCGTAAATGTATTGATTCCGGCGCCGCTCGAAATTATCGACGCCGTATTCGTAGTTCCAATGCAAAAACGAATTCAAATCTCCCATGTTGAAAGTTGTGGGCGCGCCGTTAACCAATTCCAGGTTCTGAATATCCGTGCCGCGAAGAGGATTGCTCGGGTTGAAATACCGGGTTGCCATGTAAAACATGGTCCGCGCCACTTCACCGGCGTCCGCAGTGCTGGGATACCAAAAGCCGCTGTTGGCTCCATACGAGCCGGCATAAGGATACAACCCGTAACCGTCGTCATTCCTCGATGAGTTCACGTTCGGATTCGAGGGGCGCAATTCAAACGAATCGGAGGCGGGGCCAATATAGGTGTTAGATACCTGCGCGCTGGTTACGCCGAGCCAATGCTTCGGCCATTCATGCTCGCGATTCCACGTCGCGCCGGCATCCCAAGTGCCCGGAATGGACGCGTTGTTGTAAATTAGAATGATGTTGTTCGGGTTGTTCGGATCTTGGTCGATCGAAGTTTTCTTCGTCACGCCGTCGGAATCCACGGTGGCCATGTTCCAGCGGCTATCGCCATAGGAGCGCCCGACGAAGCCCGTGCTGATGATAGTGTGTAGATTCGACCGGAGCGTAAGGCCGGTTCCCAGGGCCGGGTTGTAATAATTGGTCGGCGGATTATACAACGGGTTCGGAGCTTCATACGCAGCCTGCAACAGGCAAGCACAAGTCAGCCAGCCGACCACAAAAACAATCCCCAGCAAGCCCCGCCGCATTCGGGCAGCGCGTGAACGTACCTCTTCCATCGATTTTCTATCCTGCGGTAAACGGGCAAAGCAATTTCCGCGCTGCAATCTCAAGCGATGCTAACCATCACGGAAGAAACTCTGTTCCTGGTGCAAACGAGCGACAAAGATGCATCATACCACAACCGCTTGCTTCTGGCGATTTGTTTTTCGAGCCGTCCGTCTTCCATTTTTTGCGATTCCCCCTTTCGAGGGTAACCCATTCCAAAGCGCTCCCTGCCAACGGGGTAGCTGGCAATCTGCACCGCGCGAAATATAAAATTTGCATTTGGTTTTGATGAACATCCTATTTGCTTGGCGGCTTTGCTTATGGCTGAAAATAAATCTCGCACCCCGCACTCGATGTCGACGACCGATTTTCAAACCGCGCCCATTATCAACCCGGCCCAACTGGGCGGCATCGAAACTTCGGTTCTCGATAATGGCCCCGGCCGCGGCGTGCGCATTGCCTGGGTGAATACCGGCGGCGGGTTGCGCTACAAAGTGGTGATCGATCGCGGCCTGGATATTGCCGATGCCGAGTTTTTCGGCCAATCGCTCACGTGGCATTCGCTCACCGGCGTCACTGCTCCCACCGCCGCCTATGACCAGCGCGACGATTGGTTGTGGAGCTTTTACGGCGGCCTGCTAGTCAGTTGCGGGCCGCTGAACACCGGCGCGCCCTTCGAGGAAAACGGCAAGCCCTTCGGCCTGCACGGCACGCATTCCAATTCGGCCGCCATTGTGGAATCGATGGTCAATCCCGATCCGCTGCGTGGTCAATTCGAAATGAGCATTACCGCCCTGGTGCGCACAGCCCGGGTGTTTGGACCAAACGTGGAATTACGGCGCACCATTTCCAGCCGCCTGGGCGAAACGGCGATTCACATTGCCGATGAGTTCACCAACCGCGATTATCGCCCGGTTCCGCTGGCGTGGCTGTTGCACATCAACTTCGGCTATCCGCTGTTGGAGCCGCAATCCAGCGTTTACTGTTACCGGGGAGCGGTTACCGGTGTGGAAGGCGCAGAGCGGTTTGCCGCCGGCGTCGATTTCAAAACCGCTCCGCCTCCGATGGATTTGCGCCGCGGCGGCTGCCAGTTTTGCGCCTACGTGGATGCGCCGGCAGATGCTCAGGGAAAAGTTCTCTCCGGCCTGGTGAATCGCGCCCGGGGCTTCGGCGTGAAAATCGAACACGCCCGGCAAGATTATCAGCGGCTGGCCAATTGGCAACACTGGGGACCGCACGGCCAATACATGGGCGCACTGGAGCCCACCAATGCGGGCGTGGAAGGGCGGCCAAAAGACGAACAGCGCGGTTGGCTGCAACGTTTGGAGCCAGGCGAATCTCGCACGCTCCGCTGCACCATTACGGCCATGAACGATCCAGGGGAATTACAAAGCCTGCTCAACTTGAACGATTGAAGAGCAGGAGCGCGGGGCTGTCGCTACATTCTCGTTAAATCAAGCGATGCGACGACGACTGGCCCAATTTGCTATTTGCGTTGCGCTGGTCGGCTACGGCAGTTGGACCGATTCACCGCCGGCAATGGTGGCCATGGCGGCCAGAATGCGAATATCCATGGTGTTAACAAATACTTTAACCGAGCCATCGCACATGGCGAAGTTAATCGCCCCGTTGCCGCCATGAATGCCAGCAAAAGTGCGCTCGCAGGGTTGCGGGAAACCAGGATCTGTACCCGTTGCGCACTTATTGTAATCCGGGTCGAGTTCAACGTTGATTGATGCGGCGCTGCAGGTTAACGGATTCGCCCGGCAGGGATCGGTTGGGCTGGTGGAGGTAGTCGGCAGCGTAACACTGCCCAAGTTCATTCCAAAGACACTGCTGGCCCAGGCGGCGGACCGCGTGACTGGTGGCGTGCCGGCGGGCTGAGTAACAGTTGTGAACTCGCCTATTAATAAGGTTTTGGAAGTGCCATCCGTAATCAGGCTAATTTTTATTGGGTATTTGCTGAGTTGTCCCATGGTGCAACCCGGTGCAGTGCCATAGGACGGCTTTTGTCCTGCTGGCGGCGGCGTGACCACGACAACGGGCAACGGGCCCCGATCAACAAGCCGCATGGTTTCGCCCCCTTTGCCGGCCTGAAAACTGTCCCAATATGCCTCGGCGTTGCCGCCAGCGCCGACTTTCAAGAAATACCCGCGGCCGGCGACGCCTTTGTAGGAACTCGTCATGATGGTGTGGCCGTTTTCATCTGCGACCTGACCGGTTGCAAAAGCGGGAGGATTGGGATCGCTCGGGCAGCTTTGCACATTAATCATCGTTTTGCGCACTGAGTCGTTCGCCCCGTCCAAATTCGGAAGGTCGAAACGATAGCGCTGATACAAGCCGGTTTCTTCCATAAATGGCAAGATTTCCAGCGCCCAATTCGTATACCAGTTGTGAAAGCTGTCCGCGTTGGTAGAGGAGCCACAAGTGCCGGTGGCCGTGGTCGTGCCGTACACTTTTCCCGGCGGCAGCGTTCTTTTCGCGGTTGCGTAATTCAGACAGGCCAACCCCATGTTCTTCAAATTATCGGTGCATTGTGTCCGCCGGGCGGCTTCGCGCGCCGCTTGCACAGCCGGCAGCAAGAGCGCAATTAAAATGCCGATGATGGCGATGACCACGAGGAGTTCCACCAGCGTGAAGCCGGCCGTGATCGGTAGTCGGCGGTCCGTGGCGCGAGGAAGCCAAGAAGCGCGAGAAAAAGTGCGGCAGCGCGAAGATCCAGACATAAATAATTCTCCCCGTGAGTTCAGCTCCCTGCCGCGCCACTCACTCGAAAATCGATTTAGATAAGATTAGAACTATCAACCAACCTCGCCAGTGGAACCCGCTGGCAACCGAGCTTCCCCACCGTATTGGAATCGTCAAGGTGCAGGCTTGCCAACTGGGTCTGATTCCCCACTGTGCCCGATTTATCTCAGCCCACCGCGCACCACAACCGCGACGTTGCAACGCACTCTGAGACCCGAAACAACACCCCCCACCCCAGGGTTTTGGCTTCTGGAGCAATTGTAACCGAAAACCAGCCAAAAATGCAAGCAAACTGCGGCGGAGCTGAGCGGGTGATGGGGTGAGCATTCCCCATTCCCCACTCCGCATTCCGAATTCCCCATTCCGGATTACGGCAGTGTCTGGTTCGCTTCGCCGCCGGCGATGGTGGCCAAATTGGAAATTAGAACAATATCGGCCAATTGGCTAACGGATTTGACCGAGCCGTCACAAAAGACAAAGTTCATCACGCCGCCGCTTAAGCCGCCATGCACGCCGGTGAAAGCGCGGTTGCAGGGCTGATCGGTCCGGGCGCTAACCCCCAAAGTTGAATAAGCAGCGGTGACATCTATTACGCACTTGTCGTAATCAGGATCGAACTGCACCGACATGGGGTTCATATTCTTGCCGGTCCGGTAGCTGGAGACCAAGGTAATCGAGCCCAGGTTCAAGCCGTAATAACTAGCGCCCCAAAACGCGGAGCGCCAAACGATAACTCCGCCGACTGGGGCAGGTTGCGTTACCGTGGTGTATTCGCCGATCAGCAGCGTTTTGGAAGTGCCGTCGGTAATTTGCGATATTTTGACTGCGCTACGCAGAAAACTGTAATTCGGATTGAGCGGGCTGGCCGTGGTTGATTGCACCACCACCGGGAGCGGACCTTTATCGGCCAGCGTCAGCTCATTGCCGCCGATGATCAACTGGCCGCTGTCCCAAAAGTCGTTATTATTGCCGCCGCCGTTGTCGCCGATGCCGCGGCCCGCCACGCCACGGTAGGAGCCCTTGGCATACTGGTGCGTTTGATCAGGCTGCGGCGTGCCGATGGCCGGTGGATTGGGATCGCTGGGACAATCGTACACTTTCACGTCGGTTTGGACGACTTTGTTGTTGAACGTGGTGTCATTGTTTTGCAAATCGAAGTGATACATGCGGTAGAGGGGCGTTTCTTCGATGAACGGCAGAATTTCGATCGCCCAATTGGAGTAAAAGTTAATGCCCGTGGTGTTGTTGGTTTGAATGATCGTTTTTCCCGGCGGAAAAGTTCGCTTGGCGGTGGCATACGTTTGGCAGGCAATGCCCATTTGCTTGAGGTTGTCGGAGCATTGCAACCGGCGGGCGGATTCGCGCGCAGCCTGCACCGCCGGCAACAACAAGGCAATTAAAATGCCGATGATGGCAATGACCACCAGCAGTTCTACCAGGGTGAAAGCCGAAGGGCGTGCGATGAGCAACCCGCGACGAGAACCAGCAACCGGCGACCGAGCTTCGGCGAGATCAGCCGAGCCGTAAGCGGTGATTAGTTTCTGACCATCGAGATCGGTGCGAGGGCTGGACGGCGCAAACATGAGCAAAGTCTCCATGGAGCATGCCCCTGCGACATGCCGATGTGATGGCGTGACCCAATTAGGCCAGCTGAGCGCACCAGAAGCGCTCTTCGCCGCTAAACGGCTGCCCTGAAGCTCCAATTCCCCGCCAAAAGTATTGGAGCGGCAACACGCAGACTTAGCCGGCGGAATCCCCCCACCTGGTCTTCCGACTCAGGTGATTGTAAACGAAATCGTGGGAGCAATGCAAGCAAAAAATGGGCGGCGGCGGGTTGTTGTCCGAAAGGCTGACATGCCGCACAGGAACCTAGGGCGGTTCATACGATTCCGCCCGGCAATGGTGGCGAAGGAGGCCAGGATGCGCATGACCATCGTAAAGCCCCTCTGCGCTACTCACCACACCCGCTACGTGGGTTCAATTAGCGGCGCGTGAAATTTTTCTTTTTTTCGCCGTCATTGATTGACAAGCCGCTTGCGCGCGTTACGATGCCGCAATCACCAATCGCAATTCCATTGGAGGGGTGGGCCGGCGCTGGGTGAAATTGGACTGGCAGCCAATTTTCTAGAGGCATTTCTTTCGGCAGAGTCTTTAACAGCTACCTCGGAGGTGGATCATGCGTTTACCACTGCGCGCTTGGAAATCGACCTGGAGTGCCCTGGGGTTCCAACCGCAAATGCGATCGGCCAAGCCCAAGGGGTGCGCCGAGCGTGGCCGTATCACCGCCATCGAGCCACTGCAAGATCGGGCCATGCTGTCGGTCAGCACCTCTTGGAACGGCACCACCGCCACGCTCACCATCAGCGGCGACGATAGCGGCGACACCATCACCGTGGGCGTCTCATCTGGCAACGTTCAAGTCATGTCCGGAGCCACCGATATCAGCCCTTCGAGCCTGCCGGCCAGCTCCGTCAAATTCATTAACATCACCACCGGCACAAGGCGACGACACCATCGATTGCTCCGCCGTCGTGCGCAGCGATTACGCCTGGATGGAAGGCACCACCATTGTCAGCGGCGCGGGCGACGACACCGTCTACGGCAGCCTGGCTGCGCCTATAAATCCGCTCACGGGCTCCGCCTACTTGCCGGGCGACGTCAACCTGAATGGGAGCCGAGATGCCGCCGACATCGTGACCATGGAAAGCGCACTGGTGAGTCTGTCCGCCTACGAGTCGGCCAATTCACTGTCTGCCGCCGATGCGCTGTACGTGCTGGATCTCAACCGCGATGGCGTGATCAGTAACACCGATTTGGCGGCCCTGCTCAATTCGCTCCTCAACACCGGCACGTTTCCCTTCGACAACGAAATCATCGGCGGCGATGGGAACGACATTATTTATGGCGGCAACGGAGCCAATTACCTGGACGGAGGCGCAGGCAACGACCACCTTTACGGCGGCGATAGTATCGACATCATCTTAGGCGACGCTGGAAATGATTACATCGACGCCGGAGCGGGGGACGATGCGGTCTACGGCGGCGATGGGAACGACACCATCTACGGCGGCGACGGGAACGACATGCTGTTCGGCAGCGATGGAAGCGAATCCGGGACCGACAGCGACATCCTCTACGGCGGCGCTGGCGACGACCTGCTCGTGGGCGCCGGCGGCGATGACCAGCT
>DASRSD010000003.1 GCA_035656635.1 Pirellulales bacterium | reverse complement strand
GAGCGTTTTCCAGGCTCCGCTCGCTGTAGGCGGTGAGCACAACTTCGCGGCGATAGATGGTGCGCAGCGAAGAGGGATAATTCCGATCTCGCAAAAACTCCAAGTGCCGCACGGTATCCAGTCGATCGGTGTGGCCAGGATTTCCGGCGACAAACACCAGCTCGTCGTCTGCAGCCCCCGATTTGCTCCAGGGCAGGTAATGCTCCACCTTCACAGGCTTGCCGTTTTCGTACACATGGAACAAACAAATATCCAAATCGAATCGCGGATATTCAAAGTTATCTGGGTCGCCGCCGAAGAAAGCAATTGCTTGTTCCGGCGCGAATGCCAGCCGCACGTCCGTATATTTTTTGTAGCGATACAAATGATACTCGCCGCCGTGATACAGCGTGATGACATCGCTACGCAAACCGGTGGCGTCGAGCGATTCTTTTTCAATGGTGTTCATCACGCCGCGGCGAGCCTTTTCCGCATCGGCGGCGTTCATGTCGGATTTTACCGCGGCGTTCACCCGTTTGGTGATGTCTTCCGTGCTGACTAACACATTTAACTCCAGATCAACGCACTTCAGCTCATCAGCGCGGGTTTTGGCTAAAAATCCTTTGGCCACTAAATCGCGATCCGGCGTGCTCAGCTTTTGTAGTGCATCGGCCCCGACGTGATGGTTCGTAATCACCAATCCCTCGGGCGACACAAACGCGCCGCTGCCGCCGCTATTGAACCGCACGGCAGATTGTTGAACGTTTTTCAGCCATTCTTCGCTCGGCTCGAAATTGTATTTTTCCTTAAGCAGCTTCTTGGGCGGATTGCTGAACAGCCACATTCCTTCGTCAGCATGCAAAGCTGTGGATGTCCGCGACATGGCGATTCCCAAACCTAACGAAATAAATCCGAGCAGTTTTAAATAGTTCATGGTGCCGAACTGAGTAAGAAAGTGTAAGTAAAACGGGTGAATGTTTCCTATCCGTCGTCGGAGCGACGCATGCCGACAATTGCCAAAGCGACAATCAATACGGCAAACACGATTACCGCAAACCAGTCCGAACCGGCAAAGGTTCCCGTAACCGAGTTTTTATAGTCTAGTTTCTTTGTAAGCCATGGGGAAAATTCCATGAAAGCCGCGGTAACGCCGGCCAGCGTTCCTCCAGCGATCAAACCGCTGGAAAGCAGCGTTCCGGGGCCGGTTTCGGCCTCGGCTAAAGCGGTTGCTTCGTCCGCAGCAGCCTTCTGTTTGCCCCGGACGCGCCACCGCCCAGTAAACCAGGCCAAAAGCCCCCCCATAAATATAGGTGATGTAAACCTCATGGGAATATAAACGCCGACCGCAAATGCCAGCGACGATTCGCCGCATAATTCAATTCCAACAGCCAACATGACGCCGATCAACACTAATCCCCAATTTAAGGTTCCTCCTAAAACGCCATTGATGATAATTCCCATCACTTCTGTTTTCGGAGCAGGGAATTTGAACTTTACGTCTTCGCCGTTGTCGCGTTGGGAAAGGCGCCCGGTGATTGCCGGGTCAACATACACTGCCGGACGACGATATTGATCGACGTAATATTTGCCGGGCAGAACATTCGGATTTTCGCCCGGTCTGACCCACCACACACGGTAATCCTTGTTGTCGTAGGTAACGTGTGTGCTGAGCGTATCATACTGTTGCGGCGACAACTGCACCTGCGGCAAATTCTGCGTGGTGTAAACCGTACCCTGTTCGTTCAGCAGCAACAATGTTACTCCAATCACCAGCGCGGAGGTGAGCGAACCGACGATGATTGCCCACTGTTGCCAATAGGGCGTGCCGCCGATCAAATAGCCGGTTTTTAAATCTTGCGAGGTCGTCCCGCCGTTCGATGCGGCAATGCACACCACGGCTGCAATCGAAAGCGCCAACACCGCCTCGGTGGGCGAGCGCATTCCCAGCGATGCAAAAATCAAGCACGTCAGGGCCAACGTGGCCACTGTCATACCGGAAATGGGGTTGGACGATGACCCAATTTCGCCCGTCAATCGTGATGACACCGTGACAAACAAAAAGCCAAAGCCCAAGACCAGCGCCGCTCCTAAAACCGCCGCCCACGGTTTCACTTCGGTCATTAAAATGCCGGCCAGCACAACCAACAATACCAGGCTGCCGACGACCACCGTCATCAGCGACATATCGTTTTCCGTGCGCCGCTTTCGTCCGCTGCCTCCCTTGGCGCCGCTGAGGCCACGCATGCCTGCCATTGCCGACCGCACAATCACGGGCATGGTGCGGAACATACTAATAATGCCGGCTGCCGTGACGCAGCCGGCGCCAATGTAACGCAGATAATTTTCTTGAATATCCGCAAGATCCATCTGCGAAATCTGCTTCGCCGCCGGCGCAATCAGGCCGGGAACCTTGTCGCCAAAAAGAGCAATCGCAGGCACAATCACTAAATTGCCAATCACCGCGCCGGCCATCATCACCGACGAGGTTTTCATACCAATAATGTATCCCACGCCCAGCAATTCAGGAGCCAAGTCAGTCGAAATCGCGGCTACCCGATTAAAGTTATTTTTGAAGCTCACGCTTATCGTTTCGTGCAAGATGTTCATCGCTTCTGTCAAGAACTTTTGCACGAACGCCAGGAAAAAGCCCACGAACACCAACCGTCCGCTGGCGCCGCCTTGATCACCGGAAATCAAAACCTGAGCGCAAGCAGTACCTTCGGGATACAGCAGCTCTTTGTGCATGCGGACAATGAATGCTCGCCGCAGTGGAATCATCATCAGAATGCCGAGCAACCCGCCGAGAATCGAAACTACCATCACCCGGCCAATGGTCATGTCGAACCCCAGCAGCATCAATGCCGGCATGGTCACTCCCACGCCAAAGGCGATCGATTCGCCAGCCGATCCGGTCGTTTGAACGATGTTGTTTTCCAAAATGGTCGCTGGCCGGAAACGAAACACTTTGGCCAACCCGCGAAACACCGTAATCGACAACACAGCCACTGGAATCGAAGCCGATACCGTCATGCCGACCTTCAACACGAGGTACAGCGACGAGGCTCCGAACACAATTCCCAACACCGCTCCCAACAAAACCGCCGACCAGGTGAACTCGGGCAGTTTGGCGTCATCGGGAACGTATGGCTTGATTCCATTCACATCGCCGCTGTCGGTCCGAGATGCCGGCGGTTGCGGGCGCTGCTCGTCGGGGCGCCGGCGAAGAGGAGGCTGTTCTGGTGCTGCCATGCGCGCAAGCCTCTAGTTTTTAAGGGAATGTGGGTGAACACCGCATTCGGCAACAGACCATCCGTCGCCATCCATTGCGAACTGCTAAGTTGACTTCCCTTGCCCAGTTTTGCAAGGGCTTTTTCCTGCCAAATTCAGGCGGCAGGGAATTGAAGAGAGGCTTGAGGCGGCGGAATTCGCGCGCTCATTGGGTGGACAGACCGATTTTGCACCTGTGGCACGTCGCCCAAAAAGGCAACCTTTACCGCCCGAGCAATCAGAAGCGAAAGGACGCCGCCCATCGGTCCGATAGGCGGCGTCTAACATCACTGTCCCGCTTACTCGGAAATCAAGTTGATGCAGTCGGCGTTTGTGTCGGAGTAAAACTAAACATTCACTCCAGAGAGCAAGCCGTTGGCATCGGCCAACACAGCATCGACCAAATTGGTCGCCGTGCTTAGCACCGAGTTGACGCCGGGCAGCGTCAAGTTGGCTGTGGCGTTGATCTTCACTTTGACTCCGATATCCGCCCCTGCAGCAGAAGCATTTGCTGCCGCGCTGGTGTAAGCGCCAACATTCGCTCCGGCGGCGCCGGCATTTACCTGACCACTGGCGCCCAAGTTTCCGGCCGCATATACGCTGCCTAAGGTTCCCAGCAATCCGCCAACTAATCCTGAGGTTGGAACGCTTCGATTTTCCAACTGCTCGAACGATCCCATGCGTGTGTTTAGAAAATTGCGTGTCATAGCAAAGCTCCTTCCGCAAAAAACGTCCATGGGTGCTAAGTTCCTGTAATGTGCTTTAGGAACCGCACCGCCCCTAGTTCCTTAGCAGCCTCCATACGCAATCGGAATGCCCGCCGCGTTGCGGGCCAGAAATTTCACAAATAAAAAACAATGATTTTATTAACCAGATAAATTAGCGAAACCGCATATGACATGCGGCTGTTTATTCTTTGAACACGGTGATGCACAGGCATACACACCTGGCTCGAAACGCGACAGTTGATAGCAGACCTGAGATTTCTGTACGGGCCAGCTCGATACGCAGTGATTCCAGACCGTTCATCGCTGACACGCTCATTTCTGCGTTGTGTTGCGACGCCCAAGCATAGCGCGCAACAAATAACCGCGCTTGTCGCCAGCGCGCGGCATGGCATCGAGAAAACTTGGAAAAAAGTTTCCGGTGTCGTCGGCCCCTCAAGGGGTCGTGCGGGTTTGGTCAAATTGTGTGGAGCGCAGCCGTTTGGCGTATGCCCATTGCCAGCGGGGTCCGTCGTTTGCTGCTTTCCGAGCCAACGGTGAGCAGCGAACGCCAGGCTGCACGCAGCCCGGCTCTGACCTCGGACTTGTAACTACTGACAACGAACTACGACTCACGCTCCCGATCGATCGGCGTGCGGAATGCCTAACCGCCCATTAAAACGACCGTGTTACCGATCGGCCTGTCACGACCCCGGCGCTCGTTTTCTCCATGCGACGGTCCGTTGCAACGGCGAATCGCAGGCAGAGGCGCCCTTGTCGGGCCGACGAACTTGCGCAGTGGTCGGTGATCGGTAGTCAGTGAGCAGTGTGGAAAACTCCCGGACAATGACCGGGCTAACTGACCACTGTCCACAGATCACCGGCCACTACTGTTTTACCGGAGGACCAACTCCGCAAAGGCACGCACTGCAGGCGCTACATCGTTTCGGTCCCGTTCCGATGTAACAGTGACTGAGCAACCATCTCAGCTTGTAAGCCTGTTGTCATGGGCCAGTTCCTAGGTTAACCGTGAAGAGCGGCAATTAGCCACTAGCAATTGGCAACCCGCCAACCAGCATGCAAGGGCCTTGTCGGCAGGTCGCAGATCGCTAGCCGCTGTTCGCCGTGCTTCTACCCATCGAGCAGTCGAACACGGAGATCATACATTCAATCCTTCATGTACTGTGCGCAGCATAACAAACGGGTGGCCCAAAAATGGGGAAAAATCTTTCCAAATACATGCAGTAGGGAAAAAATTTTTCCAAAGCCCGCTCAGGCTCGCTGCTGAAGCGGACTCACAAACCCAGTTCTGGCATGGCCCGATGCATCCCGTTGGGCGAACGGGCTACACAGGCTGCCGGGTGTCTGGTGGGATACAGCGGCCCGCCATGCCCCATAAATTAGGTCGTAGGCAAACGGCTCAAAAACCGGAGCCACGCGCTGGGGGAAATAACAGGGGAGAATCGCAAATCGTGCAGCGATCGGGCATGGTGAAGGATTTCAAAAAAAATGTCATATTTATCACAAAATGATTGCAATCGGCTTTGGGCCGTGCCATAATCGCAATTACGGGACAAGAAGTGGCCAACGATTGCGAAGTTATCTATTCGCAGCCGTTGAGGATGTCGTTCCAGCGGAGTTCGCCGGGGGAGAACCAGTGATCAGCGTTCCGGCGGCTGAACATCCCGCATTCTTATCCTGGAGGAAAGGCTTATGTCTACGCAGCACCGATTGATGGCGTTTGTATGTGTCGTGGTTTCGTTGGGCTTGGCCAAAGTTAGTCAGGCACAAGTTGTCTTCGGTAATTTTGAAGACGGATTAACGGACGGCTTCGGCACCGGCACCAACTCCGGTGTGACAGCTAACACTTTTGCCAGCCCGACCGCCGGCGCCGTCATTACACCCGGCAGCGGCAGCGACCTTACCAAAGTGCTTGACCTAACTGCCTCCGGTTTCAACGGCGGTCTCAGCAGTGGCGCCGACCTCGCCTACGATTTTGTGACCAACGGTCTGGCTTCCCAGTTTCTGGCCAACGACATCCTTACCTTCTCCTGGGAAGTCCCACCCAGCGCTACCGGCAGCGGATTTTCGCAGTTGTTTAACATTATTTTCAATGCCCCAGGCGCAGGTTTTCATAACGTCGGCGGCTCAGGCGGAGGCACCTTCGCTGGGGTGACTGTCACCGGTACCGTCAACCAGAACCCTCCCTACAATGGACAAGTTAACACGGTGTCGATCAATTACGACGCCTATAAGGCTGCCATCTCGGCAAGTCCCGGCTTCATCCAGTTAGAATTCCAGACCAACAACGGAGGTGGTGCACCCTCCGATATCTATTTCGACAATTTCACTCTGAGCGCGGTTCCCGAACCCGCCACGATTGTGTTGGCCGGACTGGGAATGGCCGCACTCGGGTTGATTGCCAAGCGGCGACGGAATGTTGCCTGAGGAATAATCAATTCGTTCGCAGCGGCATGACTGCAACATGCCCTGCGGAATAGTCGGTTCATTTTGAACGGCAAGTAAAAAAGCCATCGGGTTGCTGCGCAACGACGCACGCCGTTTTAAGTTGTATTTTGCTGAATTAGGGGGAACTGACATATCAAGAGAGGAACAGTATGTCACGCTCAGCTTGCTTTTGTCGTGGGGCCACCGCATTACTTCTTGTTCTAACATTTCTTTTTTCTGCCCAAGCCGTCCAGGCACAATTAGCGGTGATTGGAAATTGGGAGCAGGCCACGGACGGTGGCAATACTTTCACAAATACAGATTCCTGGCTCGATTGGGGCTCCAACAGCGGATACGCTGGTGGCCCAGCAGGAACCACGCTGCCGGGCTTGAATGGATCGCCCACCATTGGCAGCAGTCCCGTGTATAGCGCGAGCACTATTGGAGCAACATTAGGCTCTCAAAGCTTAGGATTGTCTTTTTCCGGATACGATCAAAACCTGGCGATCAAGCTGGAGTATGCCACGGACTTAAGCGGCAACAACGCCAAGAACGATTTCTTCAACGATCGGGCATTTGCCATCGACGTCACTTACGCAGCACAAAATCAAACCAGTGGATTTCAGCAGATTTATGATATCGGGCTCAACGGCCCGGGGACCGTTGTCAACAACAGTTTTACTTCCATCGGAGGCAATCCGGTGTCGAGCATTGGCGGAAAAAGCACAAACGTGTTCTACGGTGCTGGCCCTACCTCAGACTTCACTTACACGCTGGCGGTGGACTACAGTTCTTACCTGTCGCTGTTTACCTCCAATTCCTATGCAGAATTAATTTTTGCAACCAATTCCGATTCGCTGCACAACACGTTCTATTTCGACAATGCCCGCCTGTATACGCCGGGAGATATGAACAACGACGGACACGTAGATTCCACCGATATTGCGGCCATGGAGTTAGCGCTAACCAATCCCACGCTGTACCAGACCACGTACTTTAACAGCAACCCAAATTACACTACCTCCGACATGGGCTTAATTGGCGATGTCAATGGAGACGGCGTGTTCAACAATCTCGATGTTCAGGCCCTGCTCAATAAGCTGCTCTCTGGCGGCGGCAGCGTGGCGCCGGTGCCTGAGCCTGCTTCTCTGGCCTTACTGGTCTTGGCGATTCCTGCCTTATGGGCCGTAAAGAAAAAACGCCGCTAAAAAAAGACGGATTGGGCCGTTCCCGCCGTTGGGCATTCTTGATTTGCAACCGCTGCTTGCGAGCAAAAAGTGTCACGCACGAAATGCGTCACTTACTCGGCTTAATGTTTTAAACCTTCTATCGCCCGAACTATTTTTTCGGCGGGATCATCTGCAAGGTACAAGGATGGAAGGCCCTTGTTTAACGGAGCTTCATTGCGGTAAGAATATTCGTTCCCGGCAAGATCGTGATACTTCACGTTAATGTGAACATCATCGGTCAACTCGTCACATGGAGTGGTGCAGCGATAACTAATATCCATGTAAAATGGATTTGATTGATCAATGACTGGAACGTGTAGCGGAAAATCTGTTTCCAGACCATGGAGCATTCCCTTCAATGGCTCAATCATAACTTCCACATCCAGTGCTGGAGAATCTGTGACCGCCACTAATCCAATTTGTAATTGACCCAATGCATGTGGATTGATGCGGACCACGTGCACAATTTTGGGCACGGTCGTATACCTCTTAGACCATAACGCTTCAACAATGAAGTGCTGTGCAGGAACTGTGTGCCTGCCAGCCCGAATGTAATAGTGGCAGTCCGATGCCATATGCGGGGGAAAAGAACTTTCAGCAAACGACACTGCGATAATTGCATTGCTATCGTTTACCCTCCCTCTTCCTTCGACGTCAGTGAACAAATGTGTTTTACATTTGGGCGCGGGCTGTACCTTGTGAACTATTTGATCTACCCATTCTTTTACACACTGTCGGCCAATAGTCTTTCCGACGCCGCCATCTGCCATCCCGGTTTTGTTATCTAGTCCCCAGACAATGCACCCTCCACCTGAGTTTGAGAATCCCGACGCAGCACGATCTAGCTCCTGCTTGAATTCATCTGGATTCATCAAGCTACTTTTGAATTCGAACATTTCATCTTCAAAGGTAGGAATTTGCGAGATTGATAATGAATGAATATCAATTGCTTTCATTGGTTGCTCCAAGGCTCAATTGCGTCCACGGTTGGCGGTCGAGCGTGCGGTGATTCACTGCTTCGGAAAGGTGCGTGGGCGTGATGGCGTCGCTGCCTGCTAAATCGGCAATGGTGCGGAAGACGCGCAGCACTTGGCGATGAGTACCCGCGTGCGAACCGAACTGCTCGTTGAGCGTTCTTAATTCACAATTGGCGATTTACTCACCGGCGTGATTTTGCTGGTGCAGCGTTTGAAGCCGGGCATCAGAAAGGCTTCCACCGCTTCAATTTTCTCCGCCTCGACAATGTAGTAGATGACGTGCTCGGGAAATGCCCCGTAAATGGCCAGCAGCTTTACGCCTTCGGCCTTCGGGTTATAAAGAGTTTTCGAGCCGCCGTCATCTTTGGGGCACAGCTCGGGGGAGTGTGTTTGCGTGATGTGAAACAGCATTGTCGATCTCCTGGTTCTATAGATTGCCTGTTGGGTGGTCTAACTTCAAAACTCAATGGCACGCCTAGCTTTGGATGTCCAGGCCAATGCAAAACTTTGCGTCAGTATAGCTGCATCTCGCGATTCGTCGAATTACGTCCACAATTGGCGATCTAGCATGCGATAGTTGACGGCTTCGGAAAGATGAGTCGCGGTGATTTGCGCGCTTCCCTCAAGATCGGCAATGGTGCGGGAAACACGCAGCACCTTGTCGTGGGCGCGAGCCGAAAGGCCAAGTTCCATCATCGTGGTGCGCAGCAGATTGGCGCCAGCATCGTCCAGGCGGCAATGCTCGCGAATTTGGCGGTGGCTCATGTGGACATTCTGGCGGGTAGCGCTGCCTTTGAAGCGGCGCTGCTGCATCTGCCGAGCGGCGGTTACTTGCTGGCGCATGTCGGCGCTGGTGCTGCCTGGCACGGCGGAGGAAAGTTCTTTGTATGCCACGGCCGGCACCTCAATGTGAATATCAATGCGGTCGAGCAATGGGCCTGAGATTTTATTCATGTAGCGTTCGATTTGCGGCACGCTGCAGTGACAATCGCGGCGCGGATCGTTCCGGTAACCACAGGGGCACGGATTCAGCGCGGCAATCAGCATGAAGTTGGCCGGGAAGGTGGTGCTGTTCAGAGCGCGGCTAATGGTAACGTTGCCATCCTCCAGCGGTTGGCGCAGCACTTCCAACGTTTGGCGATTGAATTCCGGCAACTCGTCAAGAAACAAAACGCCGTTGTGGGAGAGCGAAATTTCGCCCGGCGTGGGAACCGTGCCGCCGCCGACTAACCCGGCGTTGCTAATGGTATGATGCGGCGCGCGATGCGGCCGTGTGGCCAACAGCGGCTGATTCGGTTTCAATAAGCCCATGACGCTGTAAATGCGCGTGGTTTCGATCGATTCCGCGGCGGTAAGCTGCGGCAAAATGGTGGGCACGCGCTTGGCGAGCATCGTTTTGCCGGAACCCGGCGGACCCAGCATCAGGAGGTTATGCCCGCCGGCGGCGGCAATGGTCATCGCGCGTTTGGCCATTTCTTGCCCGCGCACATCGGCAAAATCTAGCTCGTAGGCAGCGTATTGCTGGAACCATTCGTCCAGGCGCGGCGGAGTGGGTTCAATTTCAATCGAGCCGGCAAAAAACGCCGCAGCCTGAGCCAGGCTGGAAACGGGAATGACTTCGATGTTTTCCACCACGGCGGCTTCGGACGCGCTTTCGGCGGGCACAACAATGCCGCGCAAGCCGTTTTGTTGTGCAGCAGCCATCGCCATGGAAAGCGCCCCTTTCGTGCCGCGCGTAACGCCATCCAACGCCAGTTCGCCGACGACGGCATACTTTTTGAAAAGGTCAGATTGCAACTGCCCGCTGCCGGCCAAAATTCCCAACGAAATGGGCAGATCGAACGAAGCGGCATTTTTGGGCAGCTCGGCCGGTGCCAAGTTGATGACTATTTTATCTTGCGGCCGCATGAAGCCGCTGTTCACCATGGCCCGTTCCACCCGATGCGTGCTTTCTTTAACGGCCGCTTCGGGCAGGCCAACAAGAATGGTTTTCGGCAGCGCGCCGGGCGAGACATCGACTTCCACTTCCACCGGCAAGGCATCGATGCCCAACAACGAAAACGTATGCAACTTCGCGAGCATAATAGGCCCTGGAACATTCGCCGCGCAAGGCGCCTAACCTGGATACTGAACAGGTGTCCAAAGAACAGCCGCCATTGTTACGGGGCGGAAAGCGGTCTGCAAGTGGGGGGCGTAGAGATAGCCTGCCGCTTAGCCTTCGTCGCCGGCTTTCATCCAGGGAGTGATGGTGGGCATGTAGGAGTGGAGTTCGGCATCTTTGAAGTAGATGCCAATTTCACGCTGAGCGGCTTCCGGGCCATCGGACGCATGGACCAAATTCATTTGGCGGCTGGAACTGAAATCGCCCCGAATCGTGCCGGCCGGAGCCTTCAGGCCGCTGGTGGGCCCGAGCATGTCACGCACCACGCGGATGGCTTCCAAGCCTTCCACCACGGCCGCAATCACCGGGCCGCCGGTGATGAATTTTTCCAGCGCCGGATAAAAGGGCTTGCTGATGTGTTCGGCATAATGCTGCTTGGAAAGCTCAGGGGTAATTCGCAGCATTTTCAGCGCGATGACGTTTAACCCCTTATCTTCAAAGCGTGCCAGAATTCGGCCGGCCAGACGGCGCTGCACACAATCAGGCTTGAGCATGACGAAAGTGCGTTCCATAGTGGTAAAACTTCTCCGCAGTGTATTTGATTCTCGGGTGTGGACGGTAAAAGCCGGGATTTTAGAGAATTCGCGGCGAGGCGACAAGCGCTAGCTTTAAACCTATCAGGTATGTAGCCCTGCATCGTAAAAGCCCGCAGTCGACTGACATTGACCTACGAGGCGGCGTCCTCTACTCTTCCGCCGCCATGCTTTGTCGATTTACTCTTCTCTTCTCACTTCTGGCTTTGCTTGCAATTCCGGTGGGCGCCGCTTCGGCTGCCGATCCGCCTGCCAGCGCGCAACAGTTGGTAGTGCTGCGCAATGGCGAAGTTTTGTCGGGTGCAGTATCGCGACAAGGCGATCGTTACATAATCGCCAGTGCAGGAACTGAAATCCGTCTGGCCAGCCGCGATGTCGATTTTTTGTGCGAAACGCTCGACGAAGCGTATCAGGTGCAGCACAACCGCGAACTGGCGGGTCGCATTGACGACCGTCTGAATTTGGCCGAGTGGTGCCTGCGACAGAAATTGTTGGGATATGCCGCGCGCGAAATTGCCGCGGCCATGGAAATCGATGCAAAAAACCCACGCGTGGCGGTGCTCGATACGCGCATCCAGAGAGAGCTGCAGCCCGATGTGCCAAAAGCCGTCACAGCAAGCGATTCGACCAACAAGCAGCCACCTGTTTCCGCCGACGAATTGGAACGCATGGTGCGATCACTCCCGCCGACGACTGTCGAAACGTTTACGTCCACGATTCAGCCCATGCTGCTGAATTATTGCGCCACGGCCGGCTGCCACGGGCCGAGTTCACCGTCGTCGTTCACGTTGGTTCGCTCTCCCTATGAAAAGATCGCCACTCGACATTTGACGGAGCGAAATTTGTACAACACCATGCAGTGGATCGACCGCCAAGAGCCACTCGACAGTAAATTACTATCCGCCGCCCGGGAGCCTCACGGTCCAAACCAAGCGTCCGGCGCCACCGGAGTGGGCACGACCAAATACCAGGAATTGATGAACTGGGTCCTGCGCTCGTCCCCCACCGGCAATGCCAGGTTACAACCGAGATTGCCCGCGACCATGCCTGGTCCCGGATGGCCCCTGGGAGAGCCGCCTGTTTTGGCTTCCCCCTCGCCGACCGCCACGCTCATGCCGCCAGGAGGCTTGCCGCCAGCATTGGGTTTGTCGCCGGGAGCCGGGGCACAACAATCGTTCGGATTTCCAACGCAAACAGGCATGCCCGATATGGGAGTACCCCAACGAAACGGCATCTCGAAAATCCGCCGCGCGCCCAATACAGCGCCAGGCAACAGCGCGGCTGTTCCCAAAGGGGCAGCAACCGCGGGTGCAAATGCTAACGTGCCCCTGAGAACACCGGCTGCAGACCCCACCCTGGGGTCCTCGGCGGCACAGACTGCGCTTCCCCCCCGCGACGGCCAGTAATGATGCCGGTTGGCTTCACGTCATTTCTAACCGCGCCTCGCCGCACGAAATCGCTTCCAAAAAACGGTAATTACTGTCCAACTGATTTGGCAGTGTCGCCATTTCCGCCAGCGTGAACCAATGGATCGATTCCACTTCCGCCGGATTGGCTTGCGGCGCAGGGGAATCGTCCAGATCGGCCAGCCACCAAGCTAAGTGTACCCGCCATGGAGAAACGCTTTCCCAAATTCGACGCCGCGGCCGGATAACGCAATTTAGTTCTTCCTGTAATTCGCGGATCACAGCCTGCTGTTCGGTTTCGCCCGGTTCGATGCCGCCGCCGGGAAAGCAATACATGCCGGGCGCAATGACTTGCTGCGAGCGGCGAATTAAAAGCAGCCGATCGTCACGCACAATCACCGCCACCGCACCATGACGAACAATGGCGGATTCCTGATTATGCGGATCGTGTGACATACGCCATCGCGGCTGTTTTTCTGGAGCGAAGGTGCTTAATATCTCGACACGGTCATCTTCGCAACATTTGGTGGACGAAGGGCTTCCGGCATGTCATATTGAGAGATGGAGAGCTTGGCCCGGAAAGCTACAATTGCTTAATGAAATTGAACTTTCGGTCCGGCCCGGCGGGGCGATGATTATTGGTTATTTGACATAAATGCGGGGGAATGCGGCGATGAAAACGGCAGTTTCCGAATTAAAACTCTTGTGGATTGGGCTTGCCGGCGCTTGGTTGCTGTTCGCGCTGGTCGGATGTAGCGGCGACAAAGGCAACCCTGCGGCCGACAAAACTTCGGCTGGCAAGGGGGACGATGCTTCGCAGCCCGCTAATATAACTAGTGCGAAGACCGACAGCCAGTCAACGTCATCGCCGGGCGCAAGCACACCAGCGATGGCCGCCAGCACAGAAAAGAAGGTGCCGCCGCCAACGTTCGTCGGGGTCATGCCCTACGAAACTTTTTATCCCGACAAAAAAGTGAAGGTCCATCGCACCGTCAAACGGTATAGCGACGATTCATTCATCGATGACGGCCTTTACACGGAGTACTATCCCAACGGCCAGAAACTGCTGGAAGGAAATTACATCGATGGCAAGAAGGATGGGGCTTGGCATATGTGGTGGGACAACGGGCAGGAGGCCAAGGTGGAAAACTACGTGGCCGGCCAGCTTGACGGGCAGTGGACGGTGTACACCCCACAAGGCCTGAAAGACAGCGATGTGAGCTTCAAAGCTGGTAAGCGTGATGGCCGGTGGGTCACTTACGCGGCCGATGGGAAACAGCTTAAGGAACAAACCGATTATCATGAGGGCAAGCCGGATGGCGCCAGCGTTGCTTGGAACGCAGATGGAAAGAAAATCAGTGAAGTTCATTTTGCTCATGGCCAACTCGATGGCGTGCAGCAGCAATGGTTTCCTAATGGCCAATTGCAGGTGCAGAAGGAATTCAAAGGTGGCAAGCTAAATGGCAAGGCCATTCAATGGAACGATAAAGGAGAAAAACTGCAGGAACAGGATTTTGCTGACGGTAAACCAGTTAAGCAACCGGCTGCCAAAGGGGGTTAAATCCTGCGACTGAGCTTGGCAATTTGGGCGTCCGTTTGCACCCGCCCCTCCTTAGCCGTCGTTTAGTTCAAAATTTAGCGGACCCGAAGTTGGAAAATGGGCGTCGAATTATTCATGCCTTCGGGATAGAATTCTCACAGTCCGGTCCGCTTAGCCCGTCAGACATGAAGGATCCGAATGGAAAAAAATCAGCCGTTACCGCCTACCCCCGTCCCGGGACAACCGATGCGTCCGCGGATTAAACAGTCCACGCTGTGGCTAATCATTGCCGGCTTGGTATTGTTGACGATACTGGTATTTAGTCGCGGCAACGGTGATCGTTCCGAAATCACGTACGATTTCTTTTGGCAGCAATTAAAAGCCAATAATGTTTCCGAGGTCGATTTCGATAGCCAATCGCTTTTGCTGGGCCGGTTCCGTAAGACTCCCGACGCACCTCCGAAGCCTGCTGGTCCGAGCAGCGAATCGAAGTTCGAAAGTTGGTTTTCGGAGTCCAAGCGCGAACCGCTGAAGCAGAATTTCAGCGTAACGCTGCCGCCGGCCGACAATCCGGAGTTAATGAGCACGCTAACAGAAATGAGCGAAAAGAAAGGGCTGAAGATTAACGCTCAACAGCCTTCCGACAACACGCTGATTCCCCTGTTGCTGTATTGTTTTGTGCCGCTGCTCTTGTTGTTTGGGCTGTGGCTGATGCTCCGCCGCACGCGCGATCAGTTCCTAGGCGGCGGCATTTTGTCGGGCTTTTCAAAAAGTCCGGCCAAGCGCTACGAGGAATCGAACAAGCCGATTACGTTTAAGGACGTGGCCGGCTTGGAAGGGGTGAAAAACGATCTCCAGGAAATCGTCGAGTTTTTGAAAGCCCCGGAAAAATTCACACGCCTGGGTGGACGTGTGCCCAAGGGCGTATTGCTGATGGGTCCGCCGGGGACCGGCAAAACGCTGCTAGCGCGGGCCGTGGCGGGCGAAGCCGGTGTGCCGTTTTTTTCCATCAGCGGGTCCGAATTCATTCAAATGTTTGTCGGCGTAGGCGCCAGCCGTGTGCGCGATATGTTCAAGACGGCCAAGGAAGCCTCGCCGTGCATTTTGTTCATCGACGAAATTGATGCCGTCGGCCGAATTCGCGGCGCCGGCTTGGGCGGCGGTCATGATGAGCGCGAGCAAACCCTGAATCAAATCCTCAGCGAAATGGACGGCTTCAGCCAGACCGAAGCGGTCATTGTGCTGGCGGCCACCAATCGGCCCGATGTGCTGGATCCAGCGCTGTTGCGGCCCGGCCGGTTCGATCGGCACATTACGGTCGATCGTCCCAATCAAAGAGCCCGCATGGCCATTTTCAAGGTTCACACGCGCGATGTGCCGCTGGCGGATGACGTTAGCTTGGAGCGTTTGGCCGCCGGCACCGTGGGGCTAACCGGCGCGGACATTCGCAACCTGGTGAATGAAGCCGCCTTGTGGGCCACACGCAACGGCAAAGACAAAGTCGATATGGACGATTTTGAATTTGCCCGCGACAAAATCTTGATGGGCCCCAAGCGGGACGAATTGCTCAGCGGCAAAGAGAAAAAAATGACCGCCTATCACGAAGCCGGCCATGCGTTGTTGGCGTGGATTTTGCCCGGCGTCGATCGGCTGCACAAGGTGACCATTATTCCTCGCGGCCGGGCACTGGGCGTGACGCAACTTTTGCCCGAGGAAGACCGGTTCAACATCGGCCAAAGCGAACTTGTGAGCCGACTGATTCTGGGGTTGGGCGGCCGGGCGGCGGAAAAATTGATCTTCAACGAATTTAGCGCCGGGGCCGAAAGTGATTTAACCCACGTCACCAAGTTGGCCCGCAAAATGGTGGCCCATTGGGGCATGAGCGACCGGGTTGGCCCGGTGGCGTTCCGCACCAGCGAAGAGCATCCGTTCCTGGGCCGTGAAATTGTCGAGCAGCGCGAATTCAGCGAGCATAGCGCGCGAGTCATTGATGAAGAAGTGTCGCGCATCTTGCACGAGGCGGATCGCAAAGCAATGGACTTGCTCCAAGAGCATCGGCAAAAGCTCGAAGCTTTGTCTGCTGCGCTAGAGCAGCGCGAGATGCTCGATGAATCGGAAGTGGAGCAAATTATTGGCCCTTCGCCGTACCCCCGCTCCAGCGCCAACGGCCAGGCGGAAAAGCATTCGGGAAATGGCCAACCGGCCGGAAGCCAAACATCCGCGAGCCAACCCGCCGGTGGCTCGCCAGGTCCGTGTTGAATTCTGCAGGAAATATCGCAGCGACAATAACGAGCCTGCAGCGCCCGGCACGAATTTACTCTAGTTTTTGGAAGAGCGGTGGACCGAGTTTTACTCGTACCGCAGCGCTTCGATGGGATCCAAGCGCGAGGCTTTCCAGGCTGGATAGAATCCGAAGACAACTCCCACGGTGACCGAAACCGCAAACGCGGCGACAATGGCGGGGATAGAAATTTGCGTGGGCCAGTGCATGAAGTGCTTCACCATCATCGAAGCACAGCGGCCTAAAATGATTCCCGTGGCGCCGCCGAAAAGACACAACACGACGGCTTCGATCAAGAACTGCCGCAAAATTTGATACCCTCGCGCGCCAACGGCCATGCGGAGGCCGATTTCCCGCGTACGCTCCGTGACCGAAACCAACATAATATTCATAATTCCCACACCGCCTACGAGCAGCGAGATCATGGCCACGATGAGCAGAAGACCGCTCATCAAGCTCGATTGCTGCGTCATGGTTTTGCTGAGCTCGGTCATGTCGCGAGTGTTAAAATCATCGGGCTCATCGGGGCGTAGGCGGTGCCGCTCGCGCAACAGGGCTTTAATCTCATCGGTAGCTTCCGGAATTTCCTGGGCACTTTGGGCGACAGCGACGATGGTGTCGACATTGGTGAATCGAATCGGCTGGGGACGATCGGCCTGTTCAGTGGGCGAAAGGGCCGGGTATAGCGCCTCGGCTCCTGGATAGACGTTGCTGAGAGTATTGACTTGTTGAGTCGCTGCAGCCCCCGGGGCGCTGGTAGTTGTCGTAGACGCGGCGGAGCTTTGATTGACGTTCTGAGCACTGCTGCCGGCGACGCGGTATTTGATGGTGCTCCATGGTGCGATCACAATATCGTCTTGGTCCTGACCAAATGTGTTCGAGCCTTTTCGGCTGAGCACGCCGACTACTCGTAAGGAAACGTTTTGAACCCGGATGGACTTTCCGACGGGCGATTCGTTTTCGAAGAGGGCGCCAGCGACGGTCTCCCCGATGACGCACACTCGGCTGCTATTCAGTACGTCGTGATCGGTAAACATTTCGCCAGCGTCCATATCTTTCCAATCGCGCACCTCGAAATATTCCGGCGTTGTGCCAAACATGGTGTTGGGTACCCAATTGCGATTGCCGTAGATCACCTGCGCGCGAACACGGACGAGCGGTGCGACCGACTTGACCGCCGAACATTGGAGGCCGATTTCATCGGCGTCTTGGGGAGTGAGCGTCAGTACGGTGCCACTGCCAAAACTGACGCCTGCGCTGGCGGCAGCGCCAGATTGTACGTACAAGCTGTTGGCGCCCATGCTGGCAATCGAGGCTTCAATGGCGGTTTTGGCGCCTTGGCCAATTTCGATCATCGCAATCACGGCGCACACGCCGATAATAATGCCCAGCGTGGTCAAAATGGCCCGCATCTTATTGCGGCGCAAAGCATTCAGCGCCGTGCGCAGGGTTGGCGGCATCATGGCGGCCAGTTTGCCGTGATGAATGTGCTTTTCCGGATCGGTTGCCGGCTCGGAACTTTCGGCCGAAAAAGTGCGAATCGCAGGTTGCCCACTGTCTGCGGCCGGAGCAGTTCCCGTTGCCGCTGACAACCGAGAGGGAACAGTTTGCGGGAGTGTCGCGGTCACCGAGGCGAAGGTGGTGCTTTGGGAAGCAGAACCACTGCCGGCTAACTCTGGACTGGCGGCAACAGGGCCGAAATGCGCGTGGGCCCCGGATGGAGTCAGCGCAGAGCGGCCATTTTCATGATCCGCGTAACCGTTGCCATTGGTCGAGCCGGCAACGGTTGAATGGCCATTTTCTGACGCCGCTTCGGTTACGCTGTGCGACGAAGTTGAAGGAAGCGGATCAGAGGCCCCGTCACTTTCAATCAAGCCGTCAGCAATGCGAATGGTGCGATGGGCGTATGCCGCCACTTTTGGATCGTGGGTAACAATGATGACGGTAATTCCCGCGGTGTTCAAACGCTGGAATAATTGCAGCATTTCCACGCTGGTATGCGAATCCAAATTGCCGGTGGGCTCATCGGCCAGCACGAGCGCCGGCTGATTGACAAGCGACCGAGCAATCGCCACACGCTGTTGCTGTCCGCCGGACATTTGCGATGGTTCGTGATCCAACCGCTGCCCCAGGCCGACGCGATCCAGCAACTCCAAGGCGCGGCGTTTGGCTTCGCTATGGCCGAGTCGGCTGGTTGAATAATCGAGCGGCATCAGCACGTTGTTGATGGCTGTAGTGCGCGGTAGCAAGTTGAAACTTTGAAACACAAAGCCCAGTTTGGCCGTGCGCACTAGTGCCCGTTGGTCAGACGTGAGGTTGCTCATTTCATCGCCATCTAGCCAGTATTCGCCGGAACTGGGCCGGTCGAGGCAGCCCAAGATGTTCATCAGCGTCGTTTTACCCGAACCGCTGGCGCCCATCAAAGCGACCATTTCGCCCCGATTGACGGTGAACGATACGCCCCTGAGGACGGGCACGTCGATTTCGCCAAGATGATAGGTTTTGTGCAGGTTGACGACGCGGATGAGCTCCGTGCCGGCTGCATGTTGCTGGTCTGGCATTGGAGACCTCATTACTTGGCTCCCTTTCCACCACCCTGAGCGCCACCACCCTTTTGTCCACCACGATTGCCACGGAAGAATTGCGGAGCGAACGGATTGGTCTCGCCGGTCTGGTCCTGAGCGTGGATTTCGCCAACAACGACTTCCAATCCAGCTTGCACGCCATCGCCGCTGACTTCCGTGTCTTGATCGTCGCTGTCTCCCTTGTGTACTTCGATTGGTCGGACATAGTTTCCATCTTTTACCCACAGAATACCATGTTCAGTATGTGCTTTGCCGTGGTGGCCATGCCCCGCCCCTTTTTTGCTACTGGAATCGGCTTTGGCAGTGTTCTTTTCGGCGGGAATCGCGCCACCGGATTTTGGAGTTGAGTCGTCGGATGGAGCCGCGTCATCCGTTTTTGCGGCTTCGTCGCCGGGTTTGGCCTCGTCTTTTGCCACAGGGGCGGCGGCACCGAGCGATTTATCCGCTGTTGCCGCGCCCGATTTTTCGCCTTTCTCGCTGCTTTCATTTCCGGGCTGATCCGTGTCTTTGCCGCCCCCCGCTGTTTTGAAGGAATCGCGAAACTCGGGGGCAATTTGCTCAAGCCGCGGATTCCAGCGGAGTGCGGCATTGGGAACCAACAGCGCGTCGTCGTGCCGTTCTACTTCGAACTTAACCGGATCGGTCGTGAGATATGGAAGCAATTTCAGATTCGAATTATCGGCATCGATCACGACGGTATATGTGACCACGTTTTGGTTCGATTGCGCGTTCAACCGAATTTGTGAGACGGTGCCATGAAATGGCTCGTCAGGAAATGCTTCCACCTGGAACGAAACCGGCATGCCCAAATGGATGCGGCCGATATCGGCTTCGTTCACACTGGACCAAATTTGCAGCTTGCTAAGGTCTTTGGCGATAAGGAACAAGCTTTGAGCACTAAAAGTGGCGACGACCGTCTGGCCAATATCGACGCGGCGGGCCACAATGGTGCCTTTTACCGGCGAGGCAATTTTGGTGTAACCCAAATTGACCTCGGCCAGCTTTTTGGCTTCGGAAGCTTGCTTGATGGTGGCTTCTCCCACATCGACGTTGGACTTGGCAACTTCGTAATTGGCTTTCGCCAGATCGTAATCGCTGTCGGAAATGGCCTTGATGGGCTCAGCGCCAGCGGCGTCAAGCTTACTGCCGGTGGGCGACAAATTCGGGAGTTTGATATTCTTGAGCACTTGCGCCCGCTTCCAATCTGCTTCGGCCTGGTTGAGCTTGGCTTTGAGTTCGCCCAAATCGGCCTGCGAACGCAGTAGATTTGCGTCGGCCTGTTGGTATTGCGCCTCGTAAACGGCGGGATCGATTAGCGCCAACACGGTGCCCTGATCGACCGGGGAGCCATAATCGATGTGCTTGCCCTTGAAGGCGGGATCGTAATCGATGCTTTTGGGCCGAAGGGTCGCGTCGCTGATTCCGCGCGGATCGTCCCCTAATGTCAATACAGGGCCCACAATTTGTGCGCCCACGTCTACCACTTCTTCGGGCTCCAACGTGCCGGTGGCGTTGACGGTGATGATCAAGTTTCCGCGCGTGATTTCGGCGGTGCGAAAATTGGCCGTCGGCTCGCTGCCGATGAATTTGCTGTAGATTGCTGCTCCACCGGCGATTAGGCCAACCAATACCAAAATGCTTGCGATAATTCTCATAGTTGTGTGGGTCGAATTCAGTTCGTGTGTGTCTGTAAAGCTGCCGTCGATGGCCGTGATTAAATCCTTATCCGATGTCCGCGCCATTCCCCTTGTCGTTTACGCTGCCGTTGACGCTGCTTGGATGGACACCATTTCCATTTGTCTTGGATGCAGCGCAGGCAGTCAACAATAATTGCAAGGTGGATAGCACTTTAACCTGCTCCGGAGGTGATAACTGTTGTAGTGCGGCCGATGCACGATCTACTCGACCGCTTTCGCGCAGCCGCATGATGCGCTGGGCCCGCGCAGTCAATTGAAGCGAGCGCACACGCCGGTCTGTCCCAGCCAGCGATCGCTTGACCAGTCCAGCCCGTTCCAGCCGATCGGCAATTTGCGTCATGGCAGGCAACGATACGTCTAGTTCTCGACTCAAAGAAGACATGGAGCGCGCGCCCTCATAAAGCATGGCGCAAACCCGCAATTGCCGCAGCGGCAATTCCGATGCTTGATCGTCCTCGACTGCGAACAAATCGCGCATCAGCGACATCAGCAGTGTGGTAACATCTTGGGCGATTTGCTCGGAATTCATTTTCTGATCGTGCAAGTTCCACGTCGAAAGATCATTGCCGTCACGCTTCGCGGCCGATGGACGGTGCTTTAGCCGCCGGTCTTTATCTAGTATGCTGGTCGGCTTCCCTTGTTTCATGCCGCTATACTATTAACACACATTAACTAAGTCAAGTTCCGCACGGACCGGCCGATTTGCAATCTGAATCAGGAGGACGACGTCAACAAATACCGCAACTCTTTTAAGAGTTGGCATTTACGATTGCACGAGTCGACGCGAAAAATCTTCGAGCAATTCGCTTGCCGGGCCGGTTTTGACGGATTTTATTTAGATTCCGGCGACGAAGGTGCCGGAGAAACAACCGGCATCGGGGCGGGAAGCAGTGGCGCGGAGGGCACGGTTAGCGGCGCATTAGATGGCGCTACGGTGGGCGCCGCCGACATGGGAGCCGTGGCGGGTGAGGAAGATTTTGGCATTTCCACAGGCGCAGGAGTCGGTATTGTTCCTTGCGGCACGGGTGGTAATGGAGTTATCGGCAAGGCGGAATTCGGAGGCGCGACGATTGGATTTTGACCTTGGGTGGGGAACGTCGGCAATTGCTCGACCTGTGGTGGCAGTTGCTCCGGAGCTACCGCCGCGCCATTCAATGAACCGGGGGCCGTGCCAGTTCCAGCGATTGCTGGAGAGCAGCGAATTTGCCAACCGCCGCCTAACGCGCGGTAGGTGTCGATGAGTCCCAGCGCGATTTCCCCGCGCGATTGGGCCCACAAGTCTTGTTGCTGGATTAAGTTTTGCAGAATGACCGCATACCGATTGAAATCGGCCCCGGCGCCTGTAATGGTGGTGGGATTTTCGTATTGCGCAATGACCACTTCCAGCGCCAGGTAAGCGGCATCGACGCTGTCGCGCAGCAGCTTGGTTCGTTCTTGTGCTTTGACGAACGTAACAATGCCGTTTTCGACTTCTTGATCGGCAGTAAGCACTGCTTGCTGGTAAAAGGCGACATCTTCCTTGAACGTAGCATCTTGCAGCGCGATATTATTTACCAACCGTCCGTAGTTCAAAATGTTCCATTGGAACGATGGCCCCACGCTGCTGTTGAATGCTTCGGGCGTAAACAATTTGCCCAAGCGGGCCGCCTGCCAACCGAGCGTGCCATTAATTGTGAACGCCGGATATAACGCGGCTTCTGCAATGCCGATTTGCTCGGCCTGCGAGGCGGCAGCGCGCTCGGCGGCACGCACATCGGGGCGGCGGCGCAATAAGTCGGCCGGAATTCCCACAACCACCGATTCCGGCGTGGTGGGAATATTACGTTTCTCGGCTGAGTTCAGCAGGGGTTCAACGTCAACCGGTGGAATTCCCAACAAGGTGCACAGGCTGTTTTCGTTCAGCCGCATATCGATTTGTAATTCAGCAATTTGGGCTTGGCTTTGCTTCAAATTGCTGACCGCTTGCGCTTTGTCCAAATCGGTGATGCCATGAAAGCCGGACTTCAGTTGCGTATCGATAAATGTCAACACGTTTTCTTGCACTTTGACGGTGTTTTCCAACAGCCGAATGCGCTCTTGGTCGGTGCGAATTTGCACGTAGGCCGTGGCCATGTCGCCGAGCAGCGTGACCAGGGCATCGTCGTAGCTGTAAACCGATGCGTCCAAAGTATCTTCGGCGGAGATAATGGCGCGACGAAACTGGCCCCAAAAATCCAGTTCCCAAGCCAAATTGAAATTGAAGTTCCATTGGCTGGAATAATTCAGTCCGCGGGCAAAGCGAGTATAACTGCCGTTGGCCGTCTGGATTTGCGGGAAGAATTCACCCCGGGCAATTCCTAATTGAGCGCGGGCTTCCAATACGCGGAAACCGGCTTCGCGGAGCGTCAGGTCTTGCTGATAAGCATTGATCATCAACTGATTCAGCAGCGGATCGTTGAACACGGTCCACCAAGAGGCCAGGTCGTCAGATTCGCTGCGAACTCGCTGGTCGCCTTCGTCTATCCAGTGATCGGCCACTAAAGCCGGTAGCCGCTTGTAGTTTGGCCCGACCTTCAATCCATTGTGAACGTAATCGCGGAAACTCGTGCATCCGCTGAGGAGCACTAGAAATGCCGCTGCCGGCGCTATGCATCGCCGCAGAAAACAGAGCATTCTTCTCTCCTGGTTAACGCTGGAGTGGAACATCAGGCAATGGATGCCACCCTCGAGTTGTCCTGATACACGTGACGCTCTCGACAACAATCCAACGGCGGCAGAACCGGGATATTCGATCTTGGGACCAAAAGCCGTTAGAACTGTGACAGATGGCTTCTGTGTTGCTATCGACAGAATCGGTTTAACCGAATCTTGCGCAGCAATTTTGCCCGCAGCAACGTTAAAAGGCGTAAACCTTCCGCCATTTACCACAACGGCGGATGCCGACGGAAGATTAGCGGCCGGAAGATGTTAGAGATTGAAGAGGACGCCAAAGCGGCGTGCTGATCGCTGCCAGCAACGAAATACTGTCCAACCGACACTGCCCGCAAAGTCATCCTGAATTTCCCGGCCCTCGGTAGGCAGCTACCAATTGGCCGTCGGCGAACAGCTTTTTGTCGGAAGTTACCAGCGGTACCCCAGGCCGCCGGAGCCGGCGTTCAACGTCATTTTCGTGTTGGTTTGCAGATCGTAATTCACGAACATGCTCCAACCATCGACCATTTCCCACGTGAGATTGGCGCCCACAACACCCCAATCGCGGCCCATGTCTAACCCGCGCACAATAAATGGCGAGCCGCCCACCGGTACCATCGTGGCAGTCACCGAGCTGTCGGCGTCCAAGTATTCGTGTAGCCACATGGCATGAATTTCCGGCAGCGTGCGCCGGCCGTTGCGATTGGTTAAGGCATATTGCAACCGAGCGCCCACCATGCTGCGTAGCGAATTGGTGGTGTCGCCGCCGCCTTGTAAATCCAATGCCGTATTGGATGCGCCAGATTCGGTGAAGCTGTTTTGCCGCACGAAAATGTATTGCACGGCGACAAAGGGTTGCAACACATAATTACAACGCTCAAAGCTCACACCCCGTTCAGCATATAAGAACGATTGCCAATCTCCGTAATTCGAAGTGTTTTGAGTGACGATGGTATCAATCGACAAATTCCGGGTGGTGCTATCGCCGTCGAATTCAAAGCCGCCCAAAACGGTGTAGTAATTGAAGCCGTCGTCGGCGAACATATAACCGCCGAATTGGCCGCCGTTGATATTGGCTGTTTGACCGTTGACCGCATTGAGGTCAGCGCCCACGTAGGCCCCGTAAAAGCCCAACAGGTGGCAATCATCTGCCCAGCGTTCCATCCCAGCCACGACGCCGCCCATGCCAAAACTTGCGGCCGTGGCATTGCCATCGGATTCGGCGCTGCCGCCCATCCCGAAGCCCATGCCCCAGGCCGTTCCTTGTGGGCCGCACCCGCTAGGGCAACTTTGCATTTCCGGTTCACCATCCGGCCCTTCGCTAACTAAGGCAATGGGAGCTCCCACGGCGCGGCCTACCGAGCCGTTGTCTGCCACCGCCAGTGGTCCACCCGGTGCAAATGGGGCGGCCCGCAAGCGTGCGGCTACCTGGCCGATGACCAATGATGTTCCGTTGACGTTCAATTGGGCCATCGTCGGATGAATGTCGCCGCTGATCTGAGTCAGGGCATTGGCAACCTGCGCCGTGGTCAGTCCGGAAAGCGTGTTAATGAGCGCCTGAAAATCAGCGTTTACATTGCCCACGTTCGTATTCAGATAATTGGCCACTTGGGTTTGATTGAACGTTGTAGCTGCCGGGCTGAAGTTCGCGGTCAATGTGAAACTGACATCCGTCGGACTGCTTTGATCCAACGTGGCAGTCACAAATTGCGAAGTGGTGACGGCGCTGGCAAAGGAACCCGTTCTTGTGCCGTCGGTTAAGAACGTGTACACGGTGGTGCCCGATTTATCGAAATTTCCGGAGCTCAAATCGACGTGCACCGTGGCGTTATTCACGCTCACATTGCCGCTAGCAACGAGCTTACTGACGTTTTGAGCATTGGCGTCGTTCACAACCACATTCATCTTTGTGCCTGATACGGCATTGGTGACATCGCCAGTGACGGTCAGGGTGCCGGTGGTGTTTGCAGTGCTGCCGGAGTTGCCAGGGCTGATTGTTCCACTGTTGCTAACATTGCCGTTGATCGTGCCAATGCCGCCCAAAGTGGCGCCAGAAGCCACGGTTGTGTTATTGCTGGTCGTGCTGCCGTCAACGTTCAATTGCCCGGCATTCACAGTGCTTGGGCCGGTGTAGGTGTCCGTGCCGCCGAGGCTCAATAAGCCGGTGCCGTTCTGCGTGAAGCTACCAACGCCGGAAATCGCATTGGCAACGGTGACCGGATCACTGCGGTCGTAAATCAAGGCGCCTTCATTGATGACCGCGCCGGTCCCAATCGAGCCCGTGGTTCCACCATTGCCAACCTGCAATGTTCCCGTGTTGATAGTCGTCGTGCCGGTGTAGCTGTTATTGCCAGTGAATGTAACCGTGGCGGAGCCGTCCATCTCCACGTTGCCCCCCGTGCCGCTGATCGCACCTGAATAAGTTCCGTTGGTGGTGTTCGTGAAAGCGACGATGCCAGTGCCGGCGGCGTTAATGTTCCCTTGGATGCTGTCCGTAGTGCCTTTCAGCGTACCGTCGGACACGTTCGTACCACCGCTATACGTGTTGGTTCCCGTGAGAACTAATGTGCCATCGCCCGATTTTGAAAGCGCTCCCGACCCACTAAGGCTTTGGTTGACGGTGAAATTGTTGCTAGCGTCGTCGATTTGGAAACCGCCGTTGAATGCCGTAGCGTTGATCGTATGGTTGTCCAAATTCGTCAGCGTGGTACCGGTAACTTCCAGCGTGCCGCCGAGGAAGTTGACGGCGCTGCCATTGTTGCCGAGGTTGGCGTCGGTTGAGACCGAAACCGTGCCGCCGGTGTTCAAGTTGGTGCCGCCCGTGAACGTGTTTGTTCCACTCAAGATCAACGTGCCGCCATTGGCATTCACGGCCGTTGCGCCTGAAATGGCGCCGGCGAGCTCTTGGTTTCCGGAAAACATGTTAATGGCCGATCCTGCGCCGCCGTTAACCGTTCCACTGTATGTTGAAGTTCCCGGGTTAGCGATCGTCAGCGAGCCGGTGCCCAAGGTAATTTGACCGCTGTTCGACCCCGTCAGGGCAAGCGCAGTGACGGATCCGTTATTTACGGCAAGTATGCCATTGACCTCATAATTGGCCGTCGGTAACGAACCGGTCGCTCCAGATTGTAATGTGCCCTGCAAAACATCGATGTTTCCGCTGCCGAATGTATTTTGGTTGTTGGCATTGCCCAAAGTGAGCGTGCCGGTGCCGTTCAATACAAACGTGCCGCCGCTGCTGGTAATGGTGCCAGCATAGGTGTCGGAGCCACTGGTGGTGTCGGTCAATGTACTGGTCGATTCCAAATTGACAGTGGAACTAGCGCTGGCCCCGCTTAGCGAAGTAATGGTAGCGTTAAAATTGTTCAGATCGAGCGAGCCGCCGCTCAAGGTATAGTTGACATCGGGCAAAGAAGTATTGCTTCCTGCCTGAATCGTACCCGCGGTAATGATCACGGGTCCTGACTCGCCGCTATTGTTGCCGCTCAGAAGTAATGTGCCGGTCCCATTTTTAGTAATTCCTGCGGTTCCTGTAATGGCTCCGCTGATGTTGGTGTTCTGCGCGCCATCGATGGTCAGTAAATTGCCTCCGGCAGTAATTGTAGTGCCGCCGAAAACTAAGTTGCCGCTCGCTGCATTCCAAGTTTGTGGAGTACCCAGTACTATAGAATTATTGATGGTTTGCGTATTCGAGCTGTTGTTTACAACTCCGCCGCCCTGGATAGTTAAAGGGTTGTCTATAAGCGCGAACGCACCGGCCCCGCTGTCAAAATTGAGCGAGTTAATGTTGTAGGCAGAGTCCACGTCGGAAGTGAGGGAAGATGGCAGCACGCCGGCAAAGTGAATGTCTTCGCTGCCGTCGTTGGCCGGTACACCACCGGTCCAATTGGTTGCGTTGGACCAAACGTTATTTGGCGCATTTCCGCCTCCGCCCGTCCACGTATCTGTGGCCGCGCGGGCTGCCGCGCTGCTGAGAATGGTCGTGGTAAGCGCCAGCATGGACGCCACGAGGCCGAAAATACGCCCCACCCGAAATCGTTTCCCGCTCATATTCGAATCTCCCAAGCGCACTCGGGCATAGCGCGGGAACAATTCGCGCGCAAAGCCCCGGAAGTGCTGCTAGAAAATTCTCGTCAGGAAAAGCAGGTAGAGTTTAACGATTCTTCCGGTTCTACCGTTTCTAACGCTAGCGTAAAGATGACCGAACGTTGAATCCGAGAAAGCATGCCAGCATGCAGCAAAGCGATAGCATGGCGAGAATCCAACTTGCCGGTTCTGGCGCGACCACAAATTCGGAGTTGGTGATTTCAAAAAACGGTGCCATCCCCGCTGGCGCCTCCGCCGCTCGTACGCCATCACCCCTGTTTTGACTGGCGGTCATCTGCGCCTTTGTCTCCGCCAGTAATGAGTCGGGCAGCCCGGTTGCGTGTGAAGTACGTCCAGCCCCATTGAATCAGCACGAGAATCCGGCTTTGATGCTGGACGATGTTCATCAAGTGAATAACCAGCCAAATCCACCACGCCAGCCAGCCAGAGAGCTTGCACCAACCCAGATCAGCCACGGCAGCGTGTCGTCCGATCGTGGCCAGACTGCCGCGATCGTGGTACACAAACGGCGGCGTGCATTTGCCCCGCAGCCGTGCGCGGATTAATTTTGCCACATAACGCCCCTGCTGAATCGCCGTTTGGGCCACGCCTGGAAGAGGTTTTCCGTCGGCGCCAGTGAAGTTTGCTAAATCGCCGATCACGAAAATTTCCGGGTGGCCCGGCACGGTGCAGTCGGGCTGAACGATTACCCGGCCGGCCCGATCGAGTGGCGCTCCTGTCGCCTTTGCCACAGCTTTTCCTAGCGGCGATGCTTGCACGCCGGCTGCCCATAGCACTGTGCGCGTGGCGATGTGTTCCGTTTGAACCGCGTTGGCTGAGCCACTTTCCACCGTGACGCCGTCAGCTTGCACATGAGTGACCCGGTGATTCAATTTCACAATTGCTCCCAACTTTTCCAACGATGCCAGCGCCTTAGTCGACAACTGCGGCGCAAATGTGGGCAATACCCGATCGGTGGCTTCGACTAAAATTACTTCGGCATCGGCCGGGTTAATTCGCCGAAAATTGCCGCGCAGTGTTTCGCAGGCCAACTCGCGCAGCGTGCCGGCCAATTCCACCCCAGTTGCTCCGCCGCCAACAATTACAAATGTAAGCCAAGCGCGAACTCGGGCCGGATCGGTCTCTCGCTCGGCTTCTTCAAACGCCGTAAGCACTCGACGGCGGATGGCGGTAGCATCCTCGATCGTTTTCAAGCCCGGCGCAAACGGTTCCCAATTGTCGTGGCCGAAATATTGGTGGCTGACACCGGTGGCCACGACGAGTGTGTCGTAGGGCAAAGCACCGTCTCGGAGGATGATTTTCTTTGCAGCAGCGTCAATTTCCACCACTTCGCCCAGCAGCACTTCAGCGTTGACCTGCTTGCGAAACAGATCGCGCAGCGGCGCGGCAATATTGGCCGGCGATAACCCGCCGGTGGCCACTTGATATAGCAGCGGCTGAAAGAGGTGGAAATTGCGACGGTCAATCAACGTGATTTGCACAGGCGCTTTGCGAAGCCTGTGGACCACGTTGAACCCGCCGAACCCGCCGCCGATCACCACCACTTGATGTGTTGCATCCATGCCGGGCTATTATCTCCCCGCATTGCTGCTTGGGAAGCCGCGAGCAGGCAGCTTAGGCAAACTACGCCGGAATTTCTTAACAGTTTGACTGTTCCTGTGGCGTAAAGTTCTCCGATAACGCAGAAGGAACCGCCGCGCGGCTGCGCGCCGGTTGAAGCTTTTGTTGCAGCAAAAGCCGTAAATTCAGGGAGGAATGAATGCGGGGGGCCTGGTCAACAATTATTGGTGTGCGCTGTCGGGCGCTATTGCCATTTGTGGCGTGGATCCTGGCAATCATGGTCTCTGGCTGCACGCCGTGGGATGAATACAAAGCCAACGGCTTCAAAGTCGGCCCGAATTATTGTAAGCCGCACGCCGACGTAGCAGATCAATGGATCGACGCCGCCGATAAGCGAATGTCCACCGAAGAGCCTGATTTGAGCCATTGGTGGACGGCTTTCAACGATCCGCAGTTGACCGATCTGATCGAGTGCGCCGCCAATCAAAACCTGACGCTTAAAGAAGCGTGCTTCCGGATTTTGCAGGAACGATCAGCATTGGCGATCGCCGTGGGCAATTTGCTCCCACAAACACAACAGGCCGTCGGCAGCTATTCGCGAAATTCCATCAGCACTTTGGCGGCGAATCAGCAATTGCTGCCCGATCGATTTTTCAACAACTGGAATTTGGGCTTCAATCTGTCTTGGGAGTTGGATTTTTGGGGACGATTCCGCCGGGCAATTGAATCCGCCCAGGCCGATTTGAACGCCTCGGTGTTCGACTACGACGACGTGCTGGTCACGCTGTTGGGGGACGTGGGCACCACCTACATCCAAATTCGCACGCTGCAGCAGCAAATTGCCTATGTGAAAGAAAACATCAAAATTCAAAAGGAGGCGCTGGACATCGCCCAGGCGCGGTTCAACGGGGGCCTTACAAGCGAACTCGATACCGAACAAGCCATCAGCCAGTTGGCGCAAACCCAAGCGCTCATTCCCCAATACGAAAAGCAATTGCGGGCCGCCAACGATCGACTGTGCGTATTGGAGGGGATTCCGACGAAAGATTTAGTGCCCGATTTGGGCGACAAGCCCATTCCGCCGGTGGCCGCCGACGTGGTGGTGGGCATTCCCTGCGATTTGCTTTGCCGTCGCCCCGATGTGCGCCGGGCAGAGCAACTGGCGGCTTCTCAAAGCGCACAAATTGGCGTTGCCGAGGCACAGTTATATCCCGCGATCGCCGTTACCGGGACGGTTGGCTTCGATGCCCAACGCTTCACGGGCCTGTTCAAAGATCGTTCCTTTCAATCGAGCATTGGTCCGGGCTTTCAATGGAATGTGTTGAATTATGGCCGGTTGATCAACAACGTGCAGCTCAACGCGGCAAAGTTCTGCGAACTGGTGAATGCCTATCGGCAAACGATTCTGCAGGCGAATGCGGAAGCAGAAGACGGCATTGTGGAGTTTTTGCAATCGCAACTGCAAGAGAAAGAGCTGGCGCGCAGCGTCACGGCGGCCGATAAAGCCGTGAAATTGGCGATCACGCAATATCAAGGCGGCCTGGTCGATTTCAACCGCGTGGCTCTGTTGGAACAGGACCTTGTGCAGCAGCAAAACTTATTGGCCGAGGCGGAAGGAGATATCGACACAGGCCTGGTGCATTTATATCGCGCCTTGGGCGGCGGCTGGGATTACAGCTGTCCCGATGAGGCAGCGGGATTAGCACAACCGCCAACGGTCGAGGGGAACCCGCCGGCCAGCAGCGAAGAGTTGCCTCAGGGTAATGGCAGCCCCCGAACCCCCGGATTTGGCGCAACCCCGGGACCTGACATGAAATCCACACCCAGTCCGGATACAAAATCGAATCCGATACCGCCGTACCAGCAACCGCCGGGCGGCAATTCGTCGCCGCTGCAACTTCCGGGACCGTCCAATACAATGCCGCCGCCACCGGTGCCCGGTTCTCGATCGAACGGACCGCAGGCACGTTCGGTCGTGAGGCGATTCGCGGTCGACCAAAAGCCAGCGCAAATACGTCACAGCGATGACGATTTCGATTGGACCAAAGACGACGGCTTGCTGCCCTTGCGGTTTTTGAATTCGCCAGTGGCAAAATCGTCTTTGCCGAAGCCAACGCTGACGCCTCCGGCGACAAACATCAATTCCGCGCAGGCCCAAAAGCATGAAGTAGCCGAAAACTTCCCCATTGAAGCGGAAACTTCGGCAGAGTCGAGCATCGCCGAGAACGCTTCGCCGCCGATCCTACACGCCGGGCTGATTCAGGGCGATTGCAGCCAGCTTCGGTTGCGGCGCTAATTTAGCGCGGCGCTTTTAGGACCGCATCTTAAGCCGTCAGCTATGCGCCGGTGGAGGAACCACGGTCGGTCTTGGTAACGGCTCCCGCTGGAATAATGCCGTCATGTGCTGTCGGCGGCGGCGCAGTTGCACCCACCGTGATGACAGTAGTCTGCTTGGCAGCAGCAGTCTCTTTTCGGGCTTGGCGATACATCAGCGAATAGTAGAACACCGGCGTGAGCAACAGCCCGAACGTCGTCACGCCAATCATGCCGGAAAACACAGCGGTGCCAAGCGAAATGCGCATTTCGGCGCCGGCGCCGTGAGCCAAAATCAACGGTACAACACCCAAGATGAACGCGAAGCTGGTCATAATGATGGGCCGCAATCGCAAGCGGCAAGCTTCCACGGCAGCGTCGTACAAGTTCTTGCCCATCGCCCGTTGCTGCTGCGCGAATTCGACAATTAAAATCGCGTTTTTCGCCGCCATGCCCACCAGCACCAGGTAACCAATTTGCACGAAAATATCAACCGGCAGCTTCGCAATCATCATGCCCACGACAGAGCAGAGCAAGCACATGGGCACAACTAAAATCACTGACAACGGGAGCGCCCAGCTTTCGTACTTGGCAGCCAGCACCAAAAATACCAGCACGGCTCCAAAGCCGAAGACGAACAACCCCAACAGCGCCGCCGGCACCAGCAACATGCCAATTTTCGCCGGCAGCAGTTGCATGAAGGTGATGGTGGTCCACTCGTACGGCAGGCCCAGCTTGTCGCACAAGCTTTGCATCAGGCCAATGGCTTGGCCCGAGCTGACTCCCGGCGCGGGGTTTCCATTCACGGCGGCCGTCGGATACATGTTGTAGCGCATGTACATGGCCGGGCCCCCTTGGTCGCGCACGGTGGCTAGCGTGGCCAAGGGCACCATTTGTCCGAGTTTGTTGCGCACCTTAAGTTGGCCGACTTGTCGGGCGGCGGTGCGAAAATCTCCCTCGGCCATCAAATTCACCTGCCATGTGCGGCCGAATAAATTGAACAGGTTGACGTAATAACCGCCCATGTAGGTTTGCATCGCGTTGAACACATCTTGCACGGGCACCATCAGCGATTCGCACTTAGTGCGGTTGATATCGACAAATATTTGCGGCGTGTTGGCTCGAAACATGGTGAACACGTCAATCAACCGATGCAGCGCGTCAGCGTTGGCTTGGCGGCATAACTCCAGGGTGGCGTTTTGCAATGCCATCAAATCGACAAAGCCGCGCTGCTCGACCTGCATTTGGAACCCGCCGGCGTTGCCTAAGCCTTGAATGGGCGGTGCGCGGAACACGCTGATCACAGCTTCGTCAATTTCGTCAGCACACAGCTTGCGAAGCTTTTCGGCAATGACGGCGTCATATTCGGCGTGTGTTTTTCGCTTGTCGAACGGCGAGAGAATGACGAATATGGAACCCCAGTTGGAGCCGTTGGCGCTCAGCAAAATCGATTGGCCGGCCACGCTCAGCGTGTGATCGACGCCGGGAATTGCGTCGAAATGCTTGCCGTCGAAATCGCCCCCTAGTGCCAGTTTATCGAGCTTACTCATCACGGCCTGCGTGCGTTCCAGCGACGCCGAATCGGGCAGCATCACGTTGACCAGCAAATAACCCTGATCCTGTTCGGGCAAAAATCCAGTCGGTGCGTGCCCCATGCTCCAGTACGTGGCATACAGCAATGCGCCGTACGCGCACAACACAAGCAAGCAGATTCGCAGCCCGCGGCCAATGGTCCAGCCGTAGGCGACGGTAATTTTATCGAACACGACGTTGAAGCCACGGAAAATTTTGCCCAGCACATAATTGATGGGCCGAATCAGGAACCAACCGAAGATCAATCCGCCAATTGCTCCTGGTAAGAACGACAGAAAGTCGACTTGTGCAAGTTGGGACATGGATACATCTGAATCAGCAGCGGCGTCACCTACTGGCACGTGTAAATAATCTGCCACGATAGGTTGTAGGTAATGAAGGCTCACAAACCCAAGCAGCACAAAAATCCACCACGGTAGCGCTTCGCGCACGTGTTCGTGGCCGCCTTCTTCTTTCTTCTCCGTTTTGAATACCGACACGGCCCGTGAGGGGGTTAGCGTCATGGCGTTGATGGCGGAAATAATCATGGCTGCCGAAATCGTTAGCGCGAACTGCTTGTAAAACTGTCCGACAATGCCCGGCAGAAATGCGCTGGGCAAAAAGACGCTCGTCAGCACCAGCGTAATGGCCACAATCGAACCGGTGATTTCGTTCATCGCGTTGATGGTGGCCGTTTTTGGATCGTAGCCTTTGGCGATCCAGCGCTCCACGTTTTCCAGCACCACAATGGCGTCGTCGACCACAATGCCAATCGCCAGCACCAACCCGAACAGCGAAATATTGTTCAGGCTGAACCCCATGACGGCCATCACGGCCAGCGTCCCGATCAGCGAAACGGGCACGTCGATCATCGGCAGGATCATTGCTTTCCAATCCTGCAGGAAAAACAGCACGACAATCGCCACCAAAATCAAGGCTTCGAACAGCGTCTTAACAACTTCCCACATCGATTCCGTGATAAACGGCGTGGTGTCGTAAACGATTTTGTAATCCAACCCCGGCGGAAAACGCTTCTTCAGCTCGCGCATTTTGCGCTTCACGCTGTTGCCCACGTCCAGCGCGTTGGAGCCGGGTAGTTGAAACACCGCCAGCGCCACGGAAGGCTGCTGATCTAAACGACACTGCTGCGTGTATTGCTGCGAATCGAGTTGAATGCGGGCTACATCTTTGAGCCGAACCACGGCTGCCGAGGAGCGCCCTTGAAGATTGTCTCCCTGATTGGTTTTGATGATGATGTTGCCGAATTCGTTGACATCCATCAGCCGGCCGAGCGTGGACATGGTCAACTGAAATTGCTGTCCCTTAGGAACCGGGTCTTGCCCGATGGTGCCGGCGGCCACTTGCACGTTTTGATTTTTTACCGCATTGATGACATCTTCCGTGGCGATGTTGCGGTCGGCCATTTTATCGGGGTTGAGCCATACGCGCATGCTGTAATCGCGCTCGCCCAAATAATTGATGTTGCCAACGCCGTTGATTCGCAACAGCTCGTCCTTGATTTGAATCGTGGCGTAGTTGCTCAAATACAAATTGTCATAGCGGCCGTCAGGCGAGATCAAATTCACTGCCAGCAGAATGGCCGGCGATTGCTTATTGGTGTTCACGCCCTGCAGTTGCACCTGCTCGGGCAATTGCGCCATGGCCAAGGCCACGCGGTTTTGCACGAGTACTTGCGCAATGTTCAAATCGGTGCCCAGCTCGAACGTGACGGTGAGCGTGTAACTGCCGTCGTTGGTGCATTGCGACGACATGTACAGCATTCGTTCGACACCGTTCACCTGCTGTTCAATGGGGGCGGCCACGCTGTCGGCCACCACTTGCGCATTCGCGCCCGGATAGCTGGCGGTCACTTGCACGCTGGGAGGCGTGATGTTGGGATACTGAGCAATCGGCAGCGAAATCGCCGCAACCAGCCCCAGCAAAATAATGACAATCGAAATCACCCACGCGAAAATCGGGCGCTCGATGAAGAATTTGGCGAACATGGACGGGCAATGCGGGCCGTGAGTTTAGAAGTTCAATCCGTGGCAATTACTTTGCTTCTGGCGGCTGAATTTCGACCTTCATTCCTGGACGAATTCGTTGCAGGCCGCCAACGATTACGCGGTCGCTGGACGTGAGGCTGGGTTCGGCGCCCTTTTCATCGGGCTTGGCGATGCGAATGCCATTGGCTTCGCGCATAATTTGTTCCGGGAGAGCTATTTGCAAATTGTCGGCTTGCACCTCGCCGACTTTAATTGGCCGGTATTCGACAATATTTTCCTGATTCGCCACAAACACGTATTTTTGCGATTGGTCCGTCCCAACGGCGGCTTGCGGCACCAAGAGCGCCGGATGCGCATCGCCAATGGGCAGCCGCACCCGTAAAAACATGCCAGGCACAAACACGCGTGGACCGACCGGTGGCTTGGGATTATCAATCATGCCGCGCACTTGCAGCGTGCCTGTGGTGGGATCGATTTGATTGTTGACAAAATCGATATACGCCGTGTACGGATAAGTTTCGCCGCCGGTCAGTCCCAAATCGACAGGGTATTTGGCATACTTATTCCCTTCACGAGCCGATTCCAGCTTTCCTTCGCGCATCAGCGTGGCGATTCGCTCCCGCGTGATTTCGTCGACGTCGAAGTAGGCATACATCGGGTCTTGCGAGACGACGGTTGTCAGCAGCGTGTTCGCTTCGACCAGGTTGCCCACCGACAGCAAGTTCCGGCTGACGATGCCCTCGATGTCGGTTTTCACGTCGGTGAATTGCAAATTCAACAGGGCGGATTCAGCACTGGCTTGTTGCGCCGCCACTTCGGCTTCCGCTTTAGATTGGGCGGCTAAGTATTTATCGACATCTTGCGCGCTAATGGCGCCGGGCGTTTTGGAAACAACTAACGCCCTGGAATAATCAGCCTGGGCCAATTGCAATTGGGCCTTAGCCAAATTCACTTGAGCGACCGCCTGATCGTAAGTTGCCTGGTAAGGGCGGGGATCGATTTTGAACAGCACTTGGTCGCGCTTCACTTCCTGGCCAACGACGAAATTAAAATCCTTCAGCGGGAGCTGATCGCTCTTGGCATCGTAGTTCCAGCGGACCAAATAACCATTCACTTTGCAGCGCACGTCAAGCGAATAGGGGGCTTGGCTGCGGCCGGTAAAATACTCGTAATCGGTGACGGATTTCGTCACCGGCTGCTGCACTCGCACCAGCGCCGGCTTTTCTGCGGTCGATGCGGCTGTGTGCTCTTCTTCGCAACCGCTCACCAGCAGCGCGAAGCACGCCAGCGCGCTGTAGAGAAAAACAGCGACGGCTGCACGTAACGGCGGCGCAAACGGGTAATTGCCAATAGTTCCAGACATAGCAGGTTCTTGAGGCAGCACAAGACGTCGTAAATACCAGGCTTAACACGGTAAACCTACCTATGGATATAGGTTGCGAATTGCCATCACGCGATGCTCGCCGTCGACATCAGTTCCGATTATATCGCTTAAACGCAATTTGCGAGCGAAAATTAGAGCACACGTAAGCGGATGAGCTTGGCCAAAATTTGCAAGTGCGGAGGAATTCCTCTCTGCGCGCGGGAATAAGGATGTTCTGCCGTGCGGCCTTCCGCATCGTTCGATCGCCGGAGAAGTTTCCATCAACTGCGCCAGATTAAGCGACCGATTCTGCGTGCATGGGACTCTTCTTTAGCCGGACGGGTTCCAAGAGCCGCTGGAATCGGGCAGTTCCAGCGGCTTTCTTTTTTGCCGGAAATGCTTCGAGTTTCGTCGCAATCGCTTACGATTTGCGACCGTTGTTAAAGCAATCGACGGAAGGAACCGATTCCGCGCCGGCTAAATCGGAAGTGCGATACCGCGCCGCAATCTCACGTTTTTCTCCAGGCAACAACATGAAGTAATTGTCTTGCCACCGGATCGGCAGCAATTCCGTTCCGTGGGCCTGCTTGTTGATTTTCAATCGAACCAAAAGCGCGATGGCATCGGAAGCGTTTGTTACGCGGAAATTTGCCACGCTTTCCTGGTCACGCTGGTCTATGCCGATGGATTCCAAATTCAGCTGCGCCGGCGGCAAATTTGCCAATTGCGCGTAATCAGCGAACGACGTGCAGGGAGTGATGTTCCAGGTCGATTTCTTAAAATCCAGCACGTCGGGCTTCGTCGAAAGCCAATAAGAATTCACGCTAAGAACTTTGCCCGCTGCATCTGTGACCAACAGCCGCAAAAAATACGTCGTCGAAATGCTTTCCGGCTGCGGCAGGGTAAAGGCGGTCGTGGCGGCGTTCGCTGCAACCGTGCATGTTGCTTCGTGCCGAGATTGCCGTTGGCTGGCAATATCATAAATTTCCGCCGCCACCGTCAAGTTTTTGAATGGCGTAAGCGAATCGTTCGCCAGCACAATCGCGTGGTTATCGTAGCGATACAGCACATGCAATGGCTCGCAAGCGACCTTGGTGGCAAAGTATGCAGCGCCGGGCCGCAGGTAGTAGTCATACAAATGCCAAATCATCGATGGCCACGCGTTATTGAGCATCCACTGAATTTCGCCGGTTGCGGCAAACTTGTTTGCACGGAAGCCTTCGTACATCGCGCGGATAGTTTCATACGCCTGGGCCTGTGCTTTCCAAGCGAAATCGGCCAGGCCGGTCGATTTGCCGAAGCGTTCATCCAGTGCGTGAGTAAAATCGCGAATGCTTTTAAATTCGCTGCCGCCACAATGAAAGTCCCAAACTTTATCCATCGGCCAGCGATGCTCCGCAGGCAGCATGGCTTCCAAGCTTTCCAGCGGCGGGGGAACTGCCCCAGGCCCAACTTCGGTATTGAACCCCCAAGCGCCGCCTGTCTTTTTGTCGGTGAGCCAAAAAATGGGCGGCACCCATTTATAAGGCCCCAGCATTTTCACGCCCGTGGGCTCCGAGGCGGCGGATTTTTTATCTGTCGCACTAGAAATAGTGGGACAAGGCCATTTCAATTGCTCTTCAATGGCTAAATACTGCTGCTCGATTTTTTCCGGCGGCGGATTATCGCTGCCGTTGAGCCAAGCCAGCAGGGAGGGATGGTTGCGCGCCCGACGAATCTGATATTTCAGCGATTCCGTGGCCACGGTCGATTGTTCCTGCTTCCAATTCTTCCATTGCTCCCAGGGCGAGCAGCAGCACCAACCGGCCATGACCAAAATCCCATGCCGATCGCACAAATCGTAAAACGCGTCATCTTCCAGCTTGCCTTCCAGGCGGACGGTGTTGAGATTCATGTCGCGCAGGTAACGAATTTGATCGGCCTGCCAATCGGGTTGGTCCGCCAGCGTCCGGCGTTGCAGCAAATCGGGTGCATACCCGCCACCTAAAATGAGCAAGTCAACGCCATTGACGGTAAACAGCCGCGCCCCGTTTTCCAGGCGCGAATTCACTTGACGAATGCCGAAGTCGACCGAAACTAGATCGGAAACTGTGCCTTCGACCGCCGCTTCCAATTCCAACGTGTACATTTCCGGCCGGCCCAATTGCCAAGGCCACCAAATACGCGGCTTGTCGATCACCAGCTGCGGAAAATCGTCCGGCAAAAAGCTAACCGTTTTGATTTCTTGAGGCGCCAGTTTCACTTGCTGCGAAAATCGAATTCGTTCGATGCTGCCGCGCAGTTCGACAGTCACAGGGTGATCGGTAGGATTCGCGATATCGGCTCGCACCGTGAGCCGAGCGGTTTTCAACGACGGCACATCTAAATCGGTCAAGACGCATGGGTAACGCAATGCCGCCGGGCCGCTGGTGCGCAGCTCAACTTCCTGCCATAGGCCCATGTTTTGATCCGGCGGTTTGGGCGCCCAATCGACGAAGGTGATGGCCAAGTCGTTTTTTTCTGGCGGGAATACTTCTACTTGCAACAAATTGGAATCCGACCGATTCACCGCAGACGAAATGTTGAATTCAAAATCGCGATACGCTCCCACCACTTCGTCGGCG
>DASRSD010000002.1 GCA_035656635.1 Pirellulales bacterium | reverse complement strand
TCCGAACCGGACGGACGACGGCCGCTACTTGTCGATGACTGGCGCAAGTTCCGACCCAAGGGCGCGATCGAAAGGCTAGCCTGGCTCGGCGGTCTGCTGGGCATAAGCCCGAAGATTCCATATCAACCCATCGGCGGTTTGAAGTGGATTCGCAACGGTTTTGTGTGCAAGGACAATGTCGGCCCGCTGGGATTTGGGCGTACGTTGCGCACCGACTACGAAGCGTTCCTGTTTATGCAGAATTTGTTGCTGGTCGGCGAGGCGTTGGGCCTTGGCGGTTGGGTTCACTCGTCGGTCTTTCCCCCGTATCTCTGGCAGCAAGATCCCACGAAGCAATGGCATGGGCTCGGTTTTCGAATGGTGGAACCCAAGCCCGTTCGGCCCACGCCTCCGGTGCCGGCATCGCAGCCAAACCCGGTGGGCATCGATTCCATTCTCGAGAGCTGCTGTCCTCCCTATGTCAAAACGATGGACGAAGCGGTCGAGCGCGTGCTTGAGGACAAGTTTGGTTCGCAGGGGGCTTATGGCGACGTCGATGTTTTTGCTCGGTCGTATAAAAGTCGCGGCAGCGCGGAGGAGTTTTTGCACAAAGCGCGGCGATTCTCCAATCAGGCCGTCGAGTACACGAAAGAAATTTGCAATTATATTATCGGCACCTATGGTCGCTTCCCGGCTCATGTGGATGCCTTTTACACACCTGGCATCTGGATTCAGTTTTCGCACCTTGAAATGGAATACTATGAGAAGTTTTACGATCCGGCACAGTTCCAGCGACAAGCAAAGCACCACGCGCTGTGGCATTCGTAACGCGGTTGCAATTATGGCATTGCGGCATTCGTAAAGCTGTGGCGGCGGCAGCTTAACCAGATATTTGGAATTTACTTGGATCATTTGTGGTGAATTATGCTCGGTAAAATGTTCCGCCAATCGCTACTGCATTTCGCGCCGTGGTTTGGACCGCGCTCTGGCGACGCTGAGCGAATGGTAAATGACATTCAATCGCAGCTTAACGAGACGCGCGTGATAAAAATCGTCCGGCCGCGCACGCTGGAAGAAATTCAACTTGCCGTCCGCGAAGCACGGCGCGATGGAAGCGCTATCAGCGTTTGTGGCGGTCGGCATGCGCAAGGGAGCCAGCAGTTTGGAACGGGAACCGTCCTGTTGGATTTGACCGACTTTAACAAAGTGATCAACCTAGACCTCACCTGCCACATTGTGGAGGCGCAGGCCGGTATTCAGTGGCCAGAGTTGATCGAATATCTTCATCGAGCGCAACAGGGCGCGGCGCAGCAGTGGAGCATCCGGCAGAAGCAAACTGGCGTCGATCATGTGTCGCTGGCGGGGACACTCTCCGCCAACGCACATGGCCGCGGTCTGCGGTTTCAGTCGATTGTCGGCGATGTGGAGTCGCTTCTACTCGTCGATGCCGAAGGGAATTTGCACACCTGCAGCCGAACCGAAAATCGGGAGCTCTTTAGTCTCGTCATCGGCGGTTACGGTCTGTTCGGCGTGATTGCCCAAGTGCAGTTGCGGCTGGTGCCGCGTCAAAAGGTGGAGCGTGTGGTCAAGCTGATTGAGGTGCGCGACCTGCTGCCATGGATCGAAAAGCGAGTGCAAGAAGGGTTTTTATACGGCGATTGCCAGTACTCCATCGAGCCGGTCGACGACAGTTTGACGCACTCCGGCGTGTTCTCTTGCTATCGTCCGGTGCCCGACACCACGCCGATCCCAAGAAAACAAAAGTACCTGTCGCCGCGGGAATGGTTCGAGATTTTTTATCTGGCACATAAAGATAAATCAAAGGCCGTTGATCATTACCAAAAGCATTACATGGCCAGCAGCGGGCAAATTTACTGGTCCGACACGCACCAGATGAGCGGCTTTGTCAACAACTATCATGTGCTGCTGGACAAATACCTGGGCGCAAGAGTCAAAGGCTCGGAAGTCATTCTCGAAGTGTACGTTTCGCCGGAAGAACTGTTGCCCTTCCTGGTCGAAGCCCGCGAAGAGGTTCGTCAGCACAACATCAATCTGTTCTACGGCACAATTCGCTTCTTGGAAAAAGACGACGTAACATTCCTGGCGGTCGCGCCGCAGAAAACGGTTTGCGTGCTGTGCAATGTGCATGTCGATCACACCGAAGCGGGGATCCGCAAAGCCAGCGAAGATTATTGCCGATTGATCGACCGAGCTCTCGCACACAAAGGCCGTTACTTTCTGACCTACACGCGCTGGCCAACCCGCCAACAACTCGAAGCTGCCTTCCCGCAATTTCCCGAGTTCTTGAGTTTGAAAAAGAAGTACGATCCGCAAGAACTGTTTCGCAGCAACTGGTACGATCACTATAAACAGCTCTTCGCAGACAAGTTGTAGGCCTCAACGCATTCATCATGCTTCCCAACTGGACCATCGTCGGATTTACCGGGCATCGCAAGCTGAGCGACACCCAGGTCATTTCGGACGCGATCCGCTCGGCTCTGGATCAGTTGCAAAACAGCGGCCGGCTGCTGGCCACGGTTTCATCAGCAGCCAGCGGCGCCGACACGCTGTTTCTGGAGGAAGTTGTTCGCCGAAAGCTGCCTTATTTCTTAGTGCTGCCGTTTTCGCTGGCGCGCTTTCAAGAAGATTTCGAGGCGGCACAGTGGGCCCGCGTCGAGTCGATTGTCAACACCGCGCTTTGCATCGAGGAAGTCCACGGCGCCGATTCACCGGAGGAAGCCTATTTAGAAGCAGGAATTCGGACTGTCGAACGCTCCGATGTCATTTTGGCGGTGTGGGATGGACAACCCGCCGCGGGAATAGGCGGCACTGCCGAAGTTGTGGAGTACGCCCGCTCACTCGGCAAGCCGCTCGTGTTGATCGATCCCGACGCCGGCAACATTATCGAAGAGCGATTAGATCAATTGCCAACGTTCTTACAGACGCCGCCTTGGGATCCCTCTCAGCCGCGCGAGACTGTGTTGCAAGAGTTCAACCAACTGAATCGCCAGGCCGATTTGGGGGCGCCGCAAGCCCGGCAATTTGTGGTTTACATTATTGCACTCAACCTGCTGGCTTCAGGATGTGGAATCTTCATGTCGATTCTGCATTTAGAAGGACCCCTGAACGATATTTTCAATGTCAGCAAATTCGCCGCATTGGGCGGCGCGTTGGCGATTGCCTTTTATCATCGTCGTGCCCAGTGGATTTGGATCCGCAGTCGCATTGGAGCTGAAATTTGTCGATCGTTTCTGGCACTTTGGAATTTACGCCGGTCTTCAACTTCGCTGCCGAGAATCACCGTCTTGGGGCACGATGATCTATTTCGCAGCCTGCAATTGCTTTGGCTCCTGGACGCTTCTGCTGCATTGCCGCTGCAGCAAGCTCGTCTCAGCTATCAGCAAGAACGAATTGCCGTGCAACTGGAGTATTTCAAGCAAAACTATCAGTCGGCGGAAAACTGGAGCTGGGCGTTGAAAGGCGGGGCGAATGTGGCCACGTTGTTGGCCATTTTTTTTGGCCTGCTGAGCGTGATCTTCTCCGAAGCCGGGGGGCCGACCTGGTCCACGTTGGCGACCAGGCTGCTTTCGGTGCTGTTGCCCCTGGCGCCGCCAATTTTGCTGTCGGCATTGGCGATTCAAGACATGCCTCGGCGTGCCGAACGAAATCGAATTATGACCGCCAAGCTTGAAGATGCGGCCAAACGGCTCAATAATACGAAAACATGGCCCAGCTTGTCGCGTGTCGTGATTGGAACGGAGGAGTTGCTGTTGCAGGAAGTATTCGAATGGCACTCGGTCCGGCGGTTTGCCGGATCGCGCTAATGGCAATTCCAATCCATCACAAAGAAACTCGCCTGGCATGAAACGCATTCTCGCACTCGATGGCGGTGGCATCCGCGGACTGTTTACGGTGCAAATTCTGGCGCGCATCGAGCAATTATTTCGCCAGGAGCAAAATCGACCCGATTTAGTCCTGGCCGACGTGTTCGATTTGTTCGCTGGCACCAGCACCGGCGCCATTATCGCCACCAGTTTGTGCTGGGGAATGTCGGTCGCGGAAGTGGAACGGCTGTACGTCGAACAGGGAGCAGAAATGTTTACCCGCTCTCCGTGGTTCCGTCGTTTGAATGCCAAGTACCGTGCCGACAAATTGGCCCAGTTCTTTCAGCAAATGACTCGCGAAGATGACGCCCAAAACACGCCGGCTTTGCTGGGAACCAAGAAACTCCGGCGGCTGCTATTGGTGGTAATGCGCAACGCCACCACGGGCTCTGCTTGGCCCGTGTCGAACCATCCCCACGCTAAATACAACGATCCAAACTTGCCAGATTGCAACCTGCGCGTCCCCTTGTGGCAACTGCTGCGAGCCAGCACTGCTGCTCCCACGTTTTATGCCCCGGAGTCGATCCAATTCGGAGCACAACGTTATCTATTTGTCGATGGTGCCATCACTCCTTTTAACAATCCGGCCCTAATCGCAGTATTGATGGCGACTTTGCCCTCCTACCAGCTTGCTTGGCCGGCATCTCGATACGAGCTGCACGTGGTTTCGATAGGAACGGGTGGCATTTCCACGCGGCTGCCGGATAAACTTCCCACGCGCATTAACGTCCTCGACCATCTCAACTTTGTTCCTGCGGCGCTGATGGATTCCATTAGCGTTGAACAAGATTTGGCCTGCCGGGTGCTGGGCGATTGCTTGCATGGAGCGCAGCTGGATTCCGACGTAGGCGATTTGCTTGGGCCGAACCTGCTCAAGCCCGACGAGCAGAAATTCACTTACGTCCGTTACGATACGCGATTAGATGTCTCCGACAATGCAACGGTGCCGCCGGCCTTTACTAAGGCCGCCATGGACGACCTAACGCTGATCCCCACACTTCAGAAAATCGGCCGTGACTACGCCGCCAAGAACGTACGGCTGGAACATCTCTACCCGCGCGAGTGTGCCACAGTGGGGTAAAGCATACCAACCAAGAAGCGATTCAAAACATGGCCGTGATTATAAGTATTACCAGGATCCGATTTCGACGCCTTGCTGTACTTTCAAGCCGCCTACTCGCTCCATGACACCGAGACCGCTCATCTTCATCTCGACGGTTAGTAAGGAATTGCGTAGCGCTCGGCAGTTGGTTTCCAACACGCTGCAATTCTTGGGCTACGAGCCAGTCTGGCAAGATATTTTCGGCACGGAAGCCGGCGATTTGCGCGAAATGCTTCGCCACAAAATTGACGACTGCCAAGGCCTGGTGCAATTGGTGGGTCACTGTTATGGCGCCGAGCCCCCCACCACGGACGAAACATTCGGCCGAGTCAGTTACACACAGTACGAGGCATTATATGGCCGGCAGCGGAAAAAAAAGGTCTGGTATCTGTTTCTAGAAGACGATTTTCCAATCGATCCGCACGAACCGGAATCGCCGGAGCTACGCCAACTTCAAGCGGCGTACCGCGCGAGAGTGCAAGCCGACATGCACCTGTATCATCCGCTGCGGAGCCGCGATGCGCTGGAAGCGCAAGTGCTCAAACTGCGCGATGATTTAGGCCGCCTCCGCCGCGGAGTAAAGCAATGGGCCTGGGCCGTGGCGCTGTTGCTGGTCTTGCTCGTGGGGTTAAGCATTTGGCTTGTTCATCGCGAGTCCGTGAATACCGAATCCGTGGAAAAAATGAGCCAACTGCTGCGCGAAGGCGTCATGCAGTTTGCCAGTGTGCAACAGACCCAAAGCAAGTCGGCGCAACACGAACAGAGTGAAGATGCCGCGGATGACCGCACTTATACCGAACTGGCCAAAAAATTGGGCGTCGATGAGCGCACTTTGCGCGAGCAATTGCCCAAGTTTGCCGAGCAGTTGCAAAACTCTGCTTCGGCCACCACCTACGAACGAGCCAACGCCGCCTATGTGGCCAAAGACTATGCAAACGCGGAAAAACTGGCGCTGCAGGCTGCAGAAGAAGCGAAAAATGCCGCGCCGCTCAAAAAGACCGATGTGGCCCAAGCATTACAGCTCGCCGGCCAGGCCGCCAGCCAACAAATCAAATACGACGAAGCCGTGGAACACTTCCACGCTGCGGAGCAGGCCTGCTCGCGGGAAGATGACCCGGTCAAATGGAGCGAGGTGCAATATTCACTGGCCGGCGCCTTGTACTACCAGGGCCATTACCGCGAAGCAAAAGATCTTGCGCAAACTGCTTATGAAGAATTTGCGCAGTCCGCCGGCGCGGAAGACATTCGAACCTTGCGGTGCCAATTCCGCGTGGCATTGTGTCTGATGTGCCTTGGCAAGTTCGCCGACGCCCAGCGGCAATTTGCTGCCATTTTGGCGATTGCGCAGAAAGCGGTCGGTCCGGAAAACTCGTTCACATTGTCGGTCCGATCGGCCATGGCCAATATGGCGCGACTGCAGGGCAAATTCGCGGAATCGGAACAGGAGTGCCGCGCTGTTCTCGAAATCGCCGTCCGTGCCATGGCGGCTGACGACCCCATTGCCCTTTCCACTCGCAACACGTTGGGAAACGCCTTGCTCGGCGAAGGCAAATACACCCTGGCCGAATATGAGCATCGAGCCAACCTTGCCATCCGCCTGAAAAGCTTGGGGCCAGAAAACCCCAGCACGCTGTTTAGCCGTCAAAACGTGGCCAACGCTTTGTTGGCCGAGGGCGATGCCGCCGCCGCGGAGAAAGAATTTCAGGATGTGCTGGCCATTCGCCGGCGCGTCCTGGGCTCGGAACATCCCGACACGCAATACCTGCAAAGCCTGCTGGCGCAAGCATTGGCCAACAATAATCAGTCGGCTGAGGCCGAAAAGCTCTTCCGCGATTTGCTGGCCATTCAGGAGCGCCTCGACGGTCCGGAAAGTTCCGGCGCACTGTCCACGCAAAGCTGGATCGGCACCACGCTGTATCGACAAGGCAAATACGACCAGGCCGAAACTCAATTCCGCAACCTGCTGGCCGTTCGCCAACGATTGCTGGGAAGGGAAAATTCATCGACACTTTTCGCGCAAACCAATTTGGCGAACGCGCTCATGGCCGAGAAAAAATACGCCGACGCGGAACAGAATTATCGCAGCATTCTGGCCGCTGACGGACAAAAACTGGGCCCCGAGAATGAAACCACTCTGGCGATCGTCAATTCCCTGGCGCTAGCGCTGCACAAGCAGGGGCGCGACGCCGAAGCACAACCGCTCGCCCAGCGCGCCGCCGATGCCGCCAAAAAAGTGCTCGGACCCGGACAAGCGGATACGATAAAATATCGGCAGCTCGTGGAGGAGTTGCAGAGCGGAAAAAAGTGACGGTAGGTCAAGGGCGCGGGAGTTGGCTCTTTGCTCATGCTCCCGTCATACATGTTTGCTTCATTATTCGACCCAAAAATCGGCGCTATTGACTTTCCCCGATCGCCGGAAAATTTATTGACCGCCATGATGAACAATTACTTTTCTCTAGAGCTGCCCTGCCAAACTTGGCGTCAGTGTGTAATGCTTGCAAATTCACCCCGGCAGCATCCAGGCAAACACGGGGTTATTGTCTGCTTTCGTGCCCTCAGGCGATACCTTGATATGAGGAAATTCACCAGGGCGGGGTGATTTGCGTCTATTTTTAGGGGTGGTATATTGAATGGTTGCCGGCGCACAAAGAGGCCGATCCGCGATTTTGTCGAAAACAGCGATCGATACTATCAGGTAATTTTGATTACTTTCTGTTGCGCGTTGTAGGAGAGTCTTAGTGAGGAGCCTACTGACTAGCCGCCTGTTGCCGGTGGGGCTGTGCCTGTATTGGGTCATGACCGCTTGCATGGCATGGGGAGCCGACTCCACGCCGCCGACCCAACCGCCAGCAAAGCAACAAGAGCCAGAAACCAAACAGCCCACCGGATCGTCGCAACCCGCCGCGCCCGATAACCAAAAACAGCCGCAATCATCTGCCGGGGATCAAAACGCAACTCCCGTGAGTAATGTCGCGGATGCGCCACCCATTTCGAAGTTCGACAACCCAGAAGAATATGTTAGCCGCGGCGAAGTACTGCGACTACGATTGCATTACCAAGATGCGCTGAACGACTTCAACTCCGCATTGGAAATCGACTCGAAATTCGTTCCCGCCTTAGTGGGCCGTGCAAACACCTATCGCGCCATGGATCGCGATGACGATGCGCTGGCCGATTGTGAAGCGGCGCTGACAATCAACCCGCAATCCACTGCCGCCTTGTGTGCTCGCGCCGAAGTCAACTACAAGCGAGAACAATATGACAAATCCATCGCCGATTTTTCGGAAATCATTCGCTTGGAGCCCGACAAGCCCGACGGCTACAACCGCCGCGGCAATACGTTTTTGGCGATGCACGACTACCGCAAAGCGATTGCGGACTTGTCGGAGACAATTGAAATCGATCCGAAAAACGCGCTGTACTTTAACAATCGGGCCAATGCGTACAAAAGCGCTGGCGAATTTGGATTAGCGTTTGCGGATTACGACCAAGCCATCGAGCTCGAGCCGAAAAATGCTGCACGATATAACTCTCGTGCCAATGCCTACTACGCCCAAAAGCAATACGACAAGGCAATCGCCGATTATTCGGAGGCAATTCGGCTAGAGCCCAAAGATACGCAATACCTTGTCAACCGAGGATTGTCGCGCCGATTGGCAGGCAAATGGGACGAAGCACTGGCCGATTATGACGAAGCCATTCGCCTGGAACCCAATAATGCGGAGCGGCATCACGATCGCGGCACGGCATACGACTTTAAAGGAAATTACGAAAAGGCGATTGCCAATTACAAGGAAGCCATTCGCCTGGAGCCGAAAAATGCTCGTTATTACGCCACTCGCGCCTATTCGCTCCGGCTAGCGGAAAAGTGGGACGAAGCGCTAGCTGATTACGACGAAGCGATCCGCTTGGAACCGAACGACGCCGATCACTACAACGATCGCGGAGCAGCGTATTATTTTAAAGATCAATACGAAAAAGCAATCGCTGATTACACGCAAGCCATCCGGCTCAATCCGAAAAACGCACAATACTTTGCCAACCGCGCCAACTCGCGCCGGCTTGTCGGCAAGTGGGACGATGCGCTGGCCGACTATGCTGAAGCGATTCGCTTGGAACCGAATAATCCGGCCCGTTACAATTCCCGCGGCACAGGCTACCACAATCAGAAGTTATACGAACAGGCAGTTGTAGATTATGCACAGGCCGTTCGACTTGATCCCAAGAATGTTCAGTACCTTGCCAACCGCGCCAATTCGCGCCGCTTGGCCGGCAAGTGGGAAGATGCACTGGCCGACTACGCCGAAGTAATTCGCCTGGAGCCGAATAATGCCGATCACTATAACGACCGAGGTGCGGCGTATTACTTCAAAGATCAATATGATAAAGCGATTGCTGACTACACCGAAGCCATTCGGCTCGATCCGAAAAACGCCCAATACTTTGCCAACCGCGCCAATTCGAGACGGCTGAATGGCAAATGGGACGACGCGCTGGCCGACTATGCCGAAGCCATCCGTTTGGATCCCAATAATGCAGCACGCTACAGCTCACGCGGGACAGGCTATCACAATCAAAAACTCTACGAGCAGGCCATCGCTGATTACACAGAGGCCATTCGGCTTGATCCGAAGAGCGCGCAACATGTTGGAGATCGCGCCAATTCACGCCGGCTGGCTGGAAAGTGGAACGATGCACTTGCCGACTACGCCGAAGCGATTCGGTTAGACCCCAATAACGCCGAACACTACGACGATCGTGGTTACGCCTACCGGATTCAAAAAGAATACGACTTGGCCATTGCCGACTATACGGCAGCCATCCATCTCGATCCGAAGAATGCCCAGTATTGTATTAACCGTGGCCTGGCACGCCGTTACGCCGGAAAATGGGATGATTCGTTGGCAGATTATACCGAAGCAATTCGTTTAGATCCGAACAATGCCCTGCGTTATAACTCACGTGGCGTAGCTTACTACGATAAAAACAATTACGACAAAGCAGTAATTGATTTCGCCGACGCCATTCGGCTCAACCCCAAAGACCCACAATACTTTATCAATCGTGCCAACGCTTACCAGCAGTTGGAAAAATGGGACGAATCACTGGCCGACAATACCGAAGTGATTCGCCTAGAGCCAAACAACGCATCGCATTATTACGATCGCGGCGTAGTGTATTATGACAAATCGGATTATGACAAGGCGATTGCCGATTATACGGAAGCAATTCGGCTGGATCCCAAAAACGCGCAATATTTCGCCAGCCGCGCCAATTCGCGTCGCTTGGCCGGAAATTGGAATGATGCAGCAGCTGATTACACCGAAGCAATCCGTTTGGAGCCAAGCAATGCGGGACGCTTCAGCGCCCGCGGCACGGGCTATTACAATCAAAAAGATTATGCGCATGCGACGGTCGATTACACAGAAGCGATCCGGCTCGATCCCAAGAATGTGCAATACATTTCCTACCGTGCCAATTCGCTCCGCTTAGCCGGCAAATGGGATGAGGCTCTGGCCGATTACGCAGCAGCCATTCAGTTAGAGCCCACCAACGCCGATCATTACAACGACCGCGGAGCGGCGTACTACTTCAAAGATAAGTATGAGGAAGCCGTCGCCGATTACACGGAAGCCATTCGGCTCAATCCCAAGAACGCGCAATACTTTGCCAACCGCGCTAATTCGCGTCGGCTGTTGGCCAAGTGGGATGACGCACTGGCCGATTACAACGAAGCAATTCGGCTAGAACCGAAAAATGCTGCCAGGTACAACTCTCGCGCCACAGGCTACCATAATCAAAAAGATTACGAGCACGCCATTGCCGATTATACGGAAGCAATTCGGCTGGATCCTAAGAATCTCACATACCTTGCCAACCGTGCCAATTCGCGTGACATGGGGGGCAAGTGGGACGAAGCCTACGCTGATTACACGGATGCAATTCGGCTGGAGCCCAAAAATCCTGAGCGTTACACCGATCGCGGCGATGCTTGCCGGACTCGAAAGGAATATGAAAAAGCGGTTGCCGACTATTTGGATGCCATCGCGCTGCAAGAAAAAGCAAGTCCGGATCAACTGGCGCTGGCCACGAACTGGAATGTCCTAGGGAATATTTATTACGCTCAAACTAATTACGCTCAAGCTAAATCTGCCTTCGACCGTGCTTTAGCAATTCGCGAAACAGCGCTCGGCCCAAAACACAGCGATTATGCCGTTACACTAGGGAACTTAGCGCGCGTCTATGAGAGCATGGGAAATTACGCCCAGGCGGAGCCGCGCTATCAACAAGTCGTGGCCATTTACAAGGAAACCCTGGGAGAAAAACATCGCGATTACGCCGCGGCACTGAATAATCTGGCCGGATTATACGACAGCATGGGCGATTACTCCAAAGCAGAGCCCTTGTACCAGCAAGCACTGGCGATCGATAAGATTGCGGTCGGCGACAAGCAATCGGCCTATGCCACTGACCTGAATAACTTAGCCCTGCTGTACAACAACAAGGGAGAATACGACAAAGCGGAGCCGCTCTACCAGCAAGCTTTGGAAATTCGCAAGATTACCGTCGGAGAAAAACATCCCGATTACGCCACGGGCCTCAATAACTTAGCGTTGCTCTACAAGAACATGGGCGATTATGCCAAGGCGGAACCGCTGTATCGGCAGGCCAATGCAATTTACAAGGAGGCCTACGGGGAAAAACATCCGTTCTATGCTCTGGGGTTGGCCAACTTGGGCAGTTTATATTACGCACAGCGCGATTACGCCAAGGCGGAGCCGCTCGACCGTCAAGCGTTGGCCATTCGCAAGGATGTGCTGGGCGTAAAGCATCCCGACTATGCCGCCAGCTTGAACAACCTGGCATTACTCTATGACGACAAAGGAGAATACGAGAAGGCCGAACCGCTTTATCAGGAAGCGTTGGGCATCCGTAAAGTCGCTCTCGGGGAAAAGCACCCTGATTATGGTACCAGCCTCAACAATTTGGCGTGGCTGTATTGCGAGACAGGCGACTACTCCAAAGCAGAACCGCTGTTTCAACAGGCCAGCCACATTTATAAGGAAGTCGGAGGGGAAAATTATCCGCTGTACATTACTAGCTTGAACAATCTAGCATCGCTGTATCAAAACGAGGAAAAATACGCTCAAGCGCTGCCCCTGTATCAGCAAGCTGCCGAAGCCACTATGCGTCGTTTGGAACTGACGGCCACCGTGCAATCGGAACGGCAACAACTAGAAAACATTAAAACAACGCGATCCTATTTGGATAGCTTTGTCTCCTGTGCGCTGTTGATGGCCGCGGGAAAAGGAACGAATGCGGCAGCGAATAGCGCGTTAACCACCGCCAAAGCCACGAACAGTAACGGTTCGCCAGCACAGATCGAAGGTCACGCCGCTGCGCCGGCGGCCGGCGCAATTTCGCTCGACGATTTACCTCGCACCGTATACTCGCAGATGCTGGCTTGGAAGGGCTCGGTTCTCATGCGTCAGCGGATGGAGCGATTGGCGCGTCATGCCGATAACTCTGAGGAACAACGGTTGTGGAATCAATTGGAAATTGTCGCTGCGAAATTAGCAACGGCTAGTTTGGCCTCTCCTTCCGATCCGCAACAACGCGATGCCTGGCGTGAAAGCCTGCTAAAACTCACCCGCGAAAAGGAAGATTTGGAAGCGCAATTCAGCCGCACCAGCGCCGATTTCCGCAAGCTTCGTTCGCAAACCAAACTGACTGCGGACGACCTTGCCAAAAGCTTGCCTACCGACGTCGCCTTGGTGGATCTGTTGCAATTCAATCGCCGTATCGATGAAAAACAGGCCAGTGGTCGAATTAAATCACATGGAGAATATCGTCTAGCGGCGTTTGTGCTCCGCTCCACGGGCGAAAAGGGTAGCCCCAGCATCGCCATGATCGATTTGGGATTAATCGATCCCATCGACACGGCTGTCGGCGCCTGGCGCGAAGTACATTGTGGAGAAGTCGCTGGAAAAGACGCCGACGATCAACCCAGCGCCGTGTTGCGCAAATTAGTTTGGCAGCCTCTGTTGTCTTACTTGGAAGGCGTGCACACCGTTCTTATTTCACCTGATGGCACGCTGAATCAAATCCCTTGGTCGGCACTCCCCGGCAACAAGGCGGGGTCCTATTTGATGGAAGAGTACGCGCTGGCCACGGTTCCCGTTCCACAAATGCTTCCGGAAATGATGAGCGCCTCGCCCGCCAAGCCCACGGCGGCCAAGCTGCTACTGGTGGGCGATGTCGATTTCAGCGCGCCGGCCGGCAAACCTGCCGATTTACTCGCACAAAGCGGCCCAGCAATTCGCGCCGGCATGCCTAAAGCGTGGCCCAGTTTGGACGGAACCCGCCCGGAAATTCTGGCAGTGCGTGATTCGTTCGATCAATCGCACCCCGACGTTCCGGTGAAGATTTTGCGCAAAGGACAAGCCACAAAAAATAACGTCCGCGAAGAGGCGCCGAATTTTGCCTATTTGCACTTTGCCACGCACGGTTTTTTTGCTCCGCAAGATCTGAAATCGGCTTTAGCGGCGCCCCTTAATAAAAGTTCCTCACGCGGTTCTTCGCCGGTTGCCAATATAACGGCCGCAAATTTGCCGCAGGTTGTCGGGTTAGGAGCCAGCTTACGGGTGGAAAAGCAGCAAATCAAAGTGACGGAAATTGTGCCCGGCGGTTCCGCAGCGCTCGACGGACGGTTAAAACCTAACGACCAAATTCTGGCGGTGGACAGCGGCAATGGAGATTTTGTGCCGCTGGATGGCAAGAGTCTGCAAGATGTTATCAAAATGGTGCGTGGCCCTGTCGGTACTCCCGTGCGGCTGCGCGTGCAGCCGGTAACCGGCGGAGACCCAATCGAATATGTTATCAACCGCAAATCGCCGGCCACGGCGCAACCGGCGGCGGGCCCCGCCACAAGGCAGGAATTTCAAATTGCTGGTTATCATCCCGGCTTGCTTTCAGGCTTGGTGTTGGCCGGCGCGAATTTGCCCCCCGAACCCGACCAGGACAACGGCATTTTGACGGCGCTGGAAGTATCGTCACTCGATTTAAGCCACGTCGAACTCGTGACTTTATCCGCCTGTGAGACAGGACTGGGTCAAACCGCCGGTGGCGAAGGATTGCTGGGCATGCAGCGTGCTTTCCAAGTCGCAGGTGCCCAAAGCACAGTTGCTACGTTGTGGAAAGTAAGCGACGACGCCTCGCGCAGCTTGATGATCGATTTTTACGAAAACTTGTGGGAAAAGAAAATGAGCCGGGTCGAGGCGTTGCGACAAGCTCAAATCAAAATGCTCCGTGAAGGGGTGCACCGGGGCGTGGCGATCGACGACGAGCCCGTCGACGCTCAAAAGCACCTGCCTCCATTTTATTGGGCGGCTTTCGAACTCAGCGGCGATTGGCGGTAAGATTCTTTAGTGCCGTCGTCGGTTAATTGTAGCGGTATCCACAGTGTTGGAGGTAGTTGCGGCATTCGCTTTCGGTGAATAGATCGAGTACTTTGCCGCAGAGTTGCCAAAGTTTGTCGGTGGTTCGCTGGGCACCATCGCGGAGCAG
>DASRSD010000001.1 GCA_035656635.1 Pirellulales bacterium | reverse complement strand
AAACCCGCAGCCGCCGGGCGCACGATCAGAAGCATCCTAAGCAACTGACGTACTGCTCGCAGTGCGGCCAGGCCGTTCCCACGCACACCATTTGCCCCAAGTGCGGGCATTACATGGGGCGCACTGTGGTGGAGGCAGAAGAGTAGGAGGGTGGCTCGTCTGAGTGTTTGGGGATCTGTTGGCTCGCTCCATAAGATGACCCAACACACAGACTACTAGACGACCAGACCCCCCAGGTGCCTGCCCATGTCCACCGCATTTCTTTTTCCCGGTCAAGGCGCACAAACCGTGGGGATGGGGCGCGAATTGGCAGCTAGTGCGCCGGAAGCGAAAATGGTGTTCGAGAAGGCCAACGAGATTCTCGGCTACGACTTGGCGAAAATCTGCTTCGAAGGACCGGCCGAAAAGCTTAATTCTACGGTCTACAGCCAACCGGCGTTGTTTGTCACTTCGGTGGCTGCGCTGGCGGTCATGAATGAGCGCGAGTCCGATGTGGTTGAGAATTGTCGCTACACGGCCGGCCTGAGCTTGGGCGAATATACCGCCCTGTTTTTCTCCGGTGTGCTGGATTTCGGAGACGCTCTGCGGGTGGTGGCGGAGCGCGGCCTGGCCATGCAGGCGGCTTCCGACGCTTGTCCCAGTGGCATGGTCACCATTTTGGGATTGAACCGTGAACAAATCGAACAGTTGTGCCGGGAGTGTGCGCAAGGCGAAGTGTTACAGGTGGCGAATTTGTTGGGTCCAGGCACCATTGCGGTTTCGGGCGCGAAAGCGGCCTGCGAGCGCATTGCGGCAGCAGCCATGACGGCAGGGGCGATGAAAACGGTGCCGCTGGCGGTGGCCGGGGCATTTCACACGCCGCTGATGCAGCCGGCCGAGGAACGGTTGAGCGCTGCGTTAAAAAACGTGCACCTCAAGCAGCCAAGCATTCCAGTCATTTCCAACGTGGACGCCAGGCCGCATGATGATCCGGAGGAAATTCGCCGCTTGCTCGTGCAGCAAGTAGTCAGCCCTGTGCTGTGGGAGGATTCGGTTCGCTGGATGGTGGGGCAGGGGGTGGTGAAAATTTACGAAGTTGGGCCCGGCAAAGTGTTGCGCGGCCTGGTAAAGCGGATTGAGCGAAAGGTGGAATGCGTGGGAGCGATGGACGGATAAATGGAATGACCAAATCCCAATGACCAATGAGCAATGAGCTTACGGAAAGCTGTCCGCAAGTTTGGTCGTTGGTGCTTGGTCATTCGACATTCATTGGCATTTGCAAATTGAGACTCAATGGGAGTGAACATGCCGCACGAAGTTAGCACGAAAAAATTCGCAGTCGATTTGAGCGGGCAAGTGGCCCTAGTGACTGGCGCTTCGCGCGGGATTGGCAAAGCGATTGCTTTGGCACTAGGACGGTGCGGAGCCAAAGTGGCGTGCATCGCGCGCGATACCGCCAAGCTGGCGGAAACCGTGACGGCCATTCAATCGGCCGGCGGGCAGGCCGAAGCGTTTGCTTGCGACGTGATGAACGGGAAAGCCGTGGCGGAATTGGTGGAATCGCTCGCCGAAAAATGGAATCGGCTCGATATTGTGGTGAATAATGCCGGAATTACCCGCGATACTTTGCTGCCACGAATGAGCGACGAGCAATGGGACGACGTGCTGAACACCAATTTGCGCGGCACATTTTTATTCACCCGAGCGGCAACACGGCCGATGATGTCGCAGCGGTATGGGCGAATCATCAACATTGCCAGCGTTTCGGGGTTGATTGGCAATCCAGGGCAGGCGAATTATTCGGCGTCGAAAGCGGCGATCATCGGCTTCACGCGCACCGTTTCCAAAGAACTGGCCAGCCGCAAAGTGACCGTGAACGCCATTGCGCCGGGCTTTATCGAAAGTGAAATGAGCGCGGCGTTGGGCGAAGTGCTGCAAGAGCAAGTGAAAACGCGCATTCCCGCCAAGCGCTTGGGCACGCCCGACGAAGTGGCCGACGTGGTGTTGTTTTTAGCCTCGCCCACCAGCAGCTATATCACCGGGCAGTGCATTACCATTGACGGCGGAATGATTATGTGAATGTTGTCTGAGTGCCTGGTAATCTGGTGGTCTGAGTGTCTGGTTTCTACGTGTTTGGTTTGAAGTTGCGCGTCCGCTTAAGTCTGTCATCAGACACCAGACACTAGGCACCAGGAGCAGACACCCAATTTTCATTTCTTCCCCAAGCCGTCCAAATACTTTTGGTACTGCTGCTGCTGTTTGTCCCACTTTTCGCAAATGCTTATAAAGCGAACGGCGCCCTCGTCTTGGTGTTTCATCAGTTCTTCTTGTCGCTTCATCAGCTCTTCCTGCCGAGCGAGCAGGCCTTCGTAGCGCTTCGTGCGGGCGATTTGGTCTTCGAAAATTCTCTGATAAGCGTCATCGGCGGGGGATTTTGTCGGCGTGGGAATTTGGGCCGTGGCCGAAAGAATCAGAAAGCTCAAGCCGCTGAGGAGCAGCGCCGCCACAAAAATTGCCAGAATTCGGTTCTTTTTTATGTTCATGATTGCTGCCTGGAAGAGAAGAGTGATGTGTGATGGTTCTATTTTAATTGCCGCCGAGGGGCAACATTTTCAAAAAAGGTGGTCGGCCGGCTGGTTATCTTAGGCTAGACAACGGGCCAATAAGCCGGTATACCTTGACCTTCCCCTAGTAAACTCTCTATTTTCAAGCGTTTTACCCAACTTCCACTGTTTTCCAAGCCCGGGAAATTGCGGGGCTTACAATCCCGGCTGGGGGCGGTAAGTTGGGGTTGTCGAACTATTGATTGCCCGTGGCAGGAGGATGTTTAAGGTGGCAACTGTTTCCGAACGAGTCATCGATATTGTGGCCACGCAATTAGGCGTGAGCAAGGATCAAATTACGGCCGAAACCAACTTCGTCAACGACCTGGGCGCCGATTCGCTGGATCAGGTGGAGTTGGTGATGGAACTGGAGGAAGAGTTCGACGTCAACATTCCCGACGATGCCGCGGAAAAAATCCAAACGGTTGGCCAGGCCATCGAGTACATCGAAAAGACGCAGAAGTAAGTAAGAGCGTCCTCTTATGAATCGCCGTGTCGCGGTCACTGGCCTGGGAATTGTCAGTTCACTGGGCCACCAGGTGGAAACAGTGTGGCAGCGCGTGCTGCGCGGCGACAGCGGCATTCGTCCGCTTACCCTGTTCGACACCGAGCGGTTCAAAGTGAAGTTCGGCGGCGAAATTTCCGATTGGGCGCCCAGCGAAAAGTACATGTCGCCCAAAGATCACAAGCGGCTCGACCGCTTCACGCAATTTGCGCTGGTGGCGGGGACGGACGCGGTCACGCAAAGCGGCATTGATTTCACGAAGGAAGATGCGTTCCGGTGCGGCGTGATTATCGGCTCCGGCATCGGCGGCCTGCACGAAATTGAAGAGCAATTAGGGCGGTTGTTAAGCAAAGGGCCTGATCGGGTTTCGGCGTTTCTGGTTCCCAAAATGATGGTCAACGCCGCCAGCGGTTATTTATCCATTGTATATGGCCTGCGCGGACCCAACACGGCCGTGGCCACCGCTTGCGCCAGCGCCGCCAACGCCATGGGAGATGCTTTCCGCACCATTCAGCATGGCGATGCCGACGTAATGATTACCGGCGGCGCCGAAGCGGCCATTACGCCCATCAGCATTGCCGGATTCCAAAACATGCGGGCACTTTCGGAACGAAACGATGCGCCGCAACAAGCGAGCCGGCCCTTCGATAAAGATCGCGATGGCTTCGTGCTTAGCGAGGGGGCCGGAATTTTAGTGTTCGAAGAAGTGGAGCATGCTCGCCGCCGGGGTGCGACCATCCTGGCCGAAGTGCTAGGTTATGGCGCCAGCGCCGATGGTGGGCATATTACCCAGCCCGACGAGCATGGAACCGGCGCCGCCAAAGCGATGGAAATGGCGTTGGCCGATGCCCAGTTGAATCCTGCCGATGTGGGTTACATTAACGCCCATGGCACCAGCACCGCGCTGGGCGATTTGGCGGAAACACGAGCCATTAAACAAATTTTCGGCGAGCACGCGAAAAAAACGAGCATTTCCAGCACGAAAAGCCAAGTGGGGCATTTGCTAGGCGCCAGCGGCGGCGTGGAATTAATCTTCAGCATTTTAGCCCTGCGCGACGGAAAAATTCCGCCGACCATCAATTTGGATCATCCTGATCCGGAATGCGATTTGGATTACACCCCCAAGCACGCCCGGGATCGCAAATTTACCGCTGCTATTAGCAATAGCTTTGGCTTCGGCGGCCACAACGCCTGCCTGGCAGTGGGGCAATATCGCAACGGGAAAGCGTAGCCGGCTCCCAGGTGCCCGCGATGCTGTCATCGCCCTAAGGGCGATTTACTGCCCTGGGGTGTTCGCCCTTGCCCCGCTCTCCCGGTAACGCTATTCTCCCCGCCTCTCTGCGCCAGCGGTGTAAGCCGATGGTGTGCTTCCCGGCTGCCGCGCAGGCTGAACGAATTGGATCTTTGCGGTGCAAGGAGGGTGAAACATGATTCGCCGTTGGAAATTGTGGACCCTGGTGATTGCGCTCACCAGCGGAGGAATGGGGTTGGTGTTTGCACAAGCGCCGGCCACTCCGCCGCCGCTGGTCGATGGCGCGAACGGTGGAACGGTAAGTAATTGGCGCGCGCCCGGAATTAGCGCGGCAGCTTCTACCGGCATGGCGGGCTCTGCGAATTTACAGCCGATGTCGAGCGCACCGCGGGCAGCCATTGCCAAAGTTACAGGTGGCACCGGCACGCTTCCCAATGATGCCGGCCAGGTGTGGCGCGAATACGATATTACCCCTTACACTTTGCGCGTAACGAGCACGAACCGCCCGGAGCAAGCCATTGTCGATTGGATTTTGCGCGAAACCGGCTACGACGCGTGGCACAGCGAGCCGGTGGGAATTTTGTGCGCCAATGGCCGCACGCTGAAGGTTTATCACACGCCGCAAATGCAGGAGCAGGTTTCCGAAATTGTCGATCGCTTCGTCAACAGTCAAAACCAGGTCGAAGCGCAAGCATTTGGCATTCGGCTCATTACCCTGGGCAGTCCCGATTGGCGGGCCAAAATGCAGCAGGTGTTGCGGCCCGTGCCGGTGCAAAGCCAAGGTGTGCAGGCCTGGCTGTTGTCGAAAGAAGATGCCGCCATGATGTTCGCCGAATTGCAAAAGCGAACTGACTTCCGCGAGCACAGCTCGCCGCACGTGCTGGTGCAAAACGGGCAGGCCACGGTGGTGGCCGCATCGCGTCCGCAAAATTACATCAAAGACGTGATTATGAAGCCCGAAATTTGGCCCGGCTTTCAGCCGGAAATGGGGCAAATTGAAGAGGGCTTCTCGTTGGAATTCAAACCGCTGTTGTCGCTCGACGGCAAAATGATCGATGCGGTGGTGAAGTGCAACATCGACCAGGTGGAAAAGATGACCTCGGTCACGCTGGATGTGCCCACCCAGGCCGCACCCCGCCAACGGACAAAAATTCAAGTGCCGCAAATGAATACGATTCGCTTTGCGGAAAAATTCCATTGGCCGACCGACATGGTGTTGATAATCGGCTTTGGCATCGTTCCGGTGCCCACCCCCCAAGAGCCAACCGGCGTGAAAATTCCACTGGTTACGCCCGACAGCCATGCCGATTTGTTGGTCGTGGTCGAGAACCGCGGCGTCGAGGGGAAGCCTCCCAGCATTACTCGTAATTTGCCGCCGGCATCTGCAACGGTGCCGCGGTAACAGAGTTATGGAGAAATGAAACGGGATGAACTTGTGATCGCGGAGGTTGTCCTGTGCAGCGGGCCCTTAGCGCCATCAACCGACGCCCGATTGCCCCGGTAAACTGGGCACGATATATTGGTTGAGTTGATTTTGGCGGAGTTTGCTGCCAATTCCATTTTGGAAATCTGAGTTTAGCTTCGGCGGCTGGTTTCAATCGCCAGTCGGATGCTGTTTTTATGCCTGCATCTGCACGACGCATCGTCATTACCGGTTTGGGTTTAATCAGCCCCGTCGGAAGCTCTAAGCAGGCTTTGTGGGAGGCCCTGAGCTCGGGGCGCAGCGGCGTGGGCGCGCTGGAAGCCGTGCCGTCGAAGTATTTGCCCACGCACGTGGCGGCCGAAGTCCGGGAATTCACGGGGGACATCGAAAACTTTGGTCCGCTGGAAAAGGAGCAGAAAAAAGCGATCCGCAAAGGGCTGAAAGTTATGTGCCGCGAATGCCAAATGGGAGTGGCTGCGGCTCAATTGGCCGTGGCCGATGCCGGCCTGGCCGTGGGCAACGGAAAGTATGACCCCGACCGCACCGGATGTCTGTTCGGCGCCGATTACATGCTTACGCTGCCCGAAGAATTTAGCGCGGGCATTAACAAATGCCGCAGTGCCGACGGCCTGTTCGATTACACCCGCTGGGCGACCGAGGGCATGCCGCAGCTTTCGCCGCTCTGGTTGCTGAAGTATTTGCCGAACATGCCCGCCAGCCACGTGGCCATTTACAACGACTTTCGGGGACCGAACAATTCGATTACCCATCGCGAGGCCGCCGCTAATTTAGCCATCGGGGAAGCATATCGGACCATCCTCCGCGGCAGCGCAGATATTATGGTTGTGGGGGCCACCGGTACCCGCGTGCATCCGATGAAAACGATTCACGCGGTGCAAACCGAAGAGCTGGCCGGGAATGGCGTGGAGCCGGCCAAGGCGAGCCGACCGTTCGACAAAAACCGCACCGGCATGGTGATTGGCGAAGGGGCCGGGGCGATTGTCATCGAAGAGCTGGCCACGGCCAAAGCGCGAGGGGCCACTATTCTGGCCGAAATTGTGGGGCACGGGTCGTCTCACGTCGCCGACAGAAATTGCGTGGCGCACCGCGACTCCGCGCTGGCGAATGTCATGCGCAACTGTTTGCGCGCTTCGGGCCTATCGCCCAGTGAAGTGGGCCACATTCATGCCCACGGCTTGAGTACTCGCAGTTGCGATATAGACGAAGCGAAAGCCATTCGCGAAGTGTTTGGCGCGGCGGCCGATAGAGTTCCCGTGACGGCGGCCAAAAGCTATTTCGGCAACTTGGGGGCCGGCAGCGGCATGATCGAACTCATCGCCAGTGTGTTGGCGCTGGCCCACGGGCAATTATTCCCCGTTTTGAACTACGAAACGCCCGATCCGGAGTGCCCCATTGCCGTGGCGGCGCCCCAAAATGGCCGCGCCGATCCGGGCCGCTCTTTCTTGAATTTGAGCGTGACGCCGCAGGGGCAAGCCAGCGCCATATTGGTGCAAGCGATGGAGTAGGCACGCATGTGGAATTTGCCCCGACACAGCGCCCAGCGTCGGGGGTCAAGCCGGCTGCGCAGCATTGCCCTGGGAATGGTATTGGGCTCCGTCGTTGCGATTGTCGGAGTTGTGGCTGCGCTAACCATCATCCGGCGCGAAAAGTTGCCGCCCATTACCCTGGACGATGTCAACGCGGCGGCCGAGCGCTGGGCCAAAAACGGTCCGGCCGACTACGATTTGGACCTGGAGCAAACCGGCGTCAATCCCGGCCAGGTTCACGTGGAAGCGCGTCACAACGAGGTGACGGCCATGACCCTGAACGGCCATCCCACTCGTCAGCATTTATGGGACGATTGGTCAGTGCCTGGCATGTTGGGCATCATCCGCCGCGACGTGGAAGTCTGCATGCCTGAGCTGAGCAAGAAGGCGCAACAGCCTGCCGCCGTGGATGCGCAAAATTCAGAAATGTCGGCCCCAGAAGTTTTCCCCCGCGGCTTGTTCGAGCCACACTATGGGTACCCGATGGAATACCATCGCATCACTTCTACCGGCGCTGACGCCAACTGGCGGATGCTAAAGTTTGAAGCGAAGTGAATCGGCGCCAAGCGTAAAAATTATTGCCCCAGCGCCGGCTGAACCTGAATCTCCAGCAGGCGCGGCCCGCGCAACAGCGACAGCGTAATGGGTTTATCGACCGGCAGGCGCGACAACAGTTGGTGCAAATCGTCCACGCTGCTGACCAAACGGTCGTTGACCGACACAATGAAATCCCCCGGTTCAATGCCGGCGCGCTGGGCCGGCCCGGACGGTTCCAACGCCGCCACTTCCACGGCACGGTCGGAAAGCAAATCGAGCTGGCGCACCAGCCGGCGCTCGATGGCCGCCACCGTGGCCGAAATTCCTAAAAACGGACGGCGCACTTTCCCGTGGGTGATTAGTTCGCCGATCACCCAGCGCGCGGTATTGGCAGGCACGGCAAAGCCCAGGCCTTGCGCCATGAACACCACCGCCGTGTTCACGCCGACTACGCGCCCGCGGCTGTCGACCAGCGGGCCGCCGCTGTTGCCTGGGTTCAGCGGGGCGGTATGTTGAATGACGCTTTCGATGAGCCGGCCATGCTGCGAGCGCATGCTGCGCCCCAGCGCGCTGATTACGCCAGTGGAAACGGTTGATTCGAACCCCAACGGGTTACCGATGGCAATCGCCAACTGTCCCACGCGCAGCGCGTCGGAATCGCCCAGCGAGCACAACGGCAAATCGCGAGCCGCCAAACGGACCAGCGCCAAATCGGTGGCGGGATCGTCGCCAATGACTTCGCAATCGAGCCGATCGCCTTCGTGCGTGGTGGCCGTCAACTTGCTGCGGCCGCCAATCACGTGGCTGTTCGTCAGCGCATATCCGTCGGGGGTGACGACAAAGCCGGAACCTTGGCCTCCTTGGCGCTGATCGCGCGGCGGCATGACGCCAATGGTCGCGCGGCCCACGGTTTCGACCACCCGAACCACGGCTTGCGAATAGGCATCGAGCAGATTGGCGTCGTCGACCACGCTGGTGCTCGTGGCAGCGGTTGGCGATGCGCCGGTTGAGCCGCTAGCGGACTGCGGCGTGCCGTGGGGCGGAGGCAGATCGCGGGAAGAGGCGTTGAAGCCAGCATGATCGTCGGCATCGGCTTGAATGAGGCGCAGCAGTTGTTCGGCATTGGGGGCGCGGGCACGCATGGAAACACCCTTCGTAATATTTCGCGGGTCGAAATCGGACTACGAAGGAATGCTATGCAAGGCGTCAAGCAGCGGCCAGCTTAGGCGGGAATGTGATGCAATGGCTGCCTGGACACGCCATTTCACCAAGCAGACCGGGCTGCTGCGCAGGCTGAGCTTCGATGCGGAGCTTGAATTACGGCCCAACTTTGCTCGTTCCGGGACGGTCGAACGGAGCGTCACTGGGGAAGGTGGGCGCGTTCAGTGTTGGGGCTGCTGCCGGCGGCGCTATTGCCGGTTGAGCAGCCGGCGGCGCCTTCGCGGACTCGTTGAGGGCCGAGACCACGTCTCGCAGTGCAAGTCTCAAAGTCGAAACGCGCGCTGCCAGCGCTGGAATCGAATCGGTGCAGCCGTCGGAGGCATCGGCAATTTCCTTGGCCGTGGGCGTTTTCGCGGCAGGCTTCGTTTCAGCAGTCGGCTGCTTCGCCGCGTCGAGTTTATTGGTCGCTTTGCTGCCGCTGTCGGTCGCAAAGGAATATCCTGGCTTCGCTCCAGGCTGCGCTGCGGCCGCGCTGTCGTCCGAATGGGGCGGCTTGGGCCGCTGGACCGCTTTTTGCAATTTTGACATGGTGAGGTTGCTGCTGCCGACATCTGGCAGCAACGATGGCTCTTCGGAAACACGGGACGAGGTGGCAGCAGCTTTGTCACTCGGTGCAGCGCTGGCCGCAAGCGGCAACGGCGCGAGCGACGGCTGGTTGAACATTCGTTCGTGATAAACCAGCAGCGCGTGCAAGGCATGCCCTAAAGGGCCAATGCTCCACGCTTTGTCGGGGTTGGCTTCTAAAGTGTTCGACAGAAAATCGAGGGCTCTGATGACACGCGGATCGCGCAAGTGATCGCTGGGCAGCGACCACACGATGAACTCCAGCATGTGGCCGGTGGTTTGCAATTTGCGGTCGAGATCGCCGGGGCGATCTGCCGGAGCGTTAAACCATTCGGTGCTGAAGCTGCCGTCAGGGTTTTGCAAGCTCCCCAGGGTGTAGCGCTGGAAGTCGGCAATGTATCTGGCCGCGCGGGACCATTCGCCGTCGATGGGCTGACCTTGCTTGGCGCGTTCCTTCACGGCGTTGGCAATGCCGAGCAATCGGTGTGAGCCGCCACACGTAGCGCCGTGAATGGGAGCATCGATTTCCGCTTTTAGCAGCTTCGGAATATCCCATTGCTCGCCATTGCGGCTAGACCATTGAGCATCGCTGGGAAGATAGTGCGCCAGCGAGATCAACTTGAACGTCAGCTCCGTGCCGCTTTGGCAAGTGTCTTTTTCTTCTTGAATGAGATCAGCGACGGTGAAATCTTTGCCGCCAATGTGCATGGGGCTTTCCGGGCGTACACGCCACTGAGCTAGCATTGCCAAATATTGGCCATCGTGGCCTTCTAAACCAACGCCATACAAAGCGTGGGGATGGTCCTCTTCCAGTACGAGGAGCGGCTGGCCTTGGCAGCGACCACCCCAGCACAGCCAGCCCATTGCGTTGACCGTCACGCCGCCGGGGCCGTCGCGATAGATTTCTGTGCGCGGGCCAAAGGCAATTAGGCCGTGCATGACTTCCCAGCACGTATTGTCACGCGCATTCAAGTGCTTGGGTTCGTACGTCGCCAAGGTGCGGCGAATTTTCGCTCCCAAATACTGCAACTCCGGCGTGAGAGGTTTTCCATCGTGCCCGAGAGTGGTGTCGCCTGTGGCCGTCGAATTCGGAACGACGGCAGGGGAAGCGCCAGCATCGTCCTGTGCTGTGAGCTCAACGGAGTAATCGATCGAGGAGGATTGCCCTGCGGGCTCAGCCGATCGAACTGGAGCTGCCGGTAGTAGCGCCAACCCAAGCGTTAGACTCAACGTATACCGAATTCCCTGTCGCGCGAACAAAAACATGGTGGCAGAATCTCCGGAACAGGTAAATTTTGGCGGAGGCGCGAGCAGGAATGGTTTGGAAGTGATGTGCGCCGAGGCTTTTGCCGTGACTTTATCCGGGACCGCCTGCCCCGAATGTGCTGCCGCTAACAATAAGGCCGTCTAAGATAATCGGACCAATCAAGAAAAGTTTTGATGGCGACAGCATACCGCCTGCAGACATCGCATGAATGTTAGATACGGTGCGATCGAACGACTTCGCCTAGTCGAATCGAGCGGATAAAGCCAAATCGCGCAACCGTTAACTTTTAACAGCGGATGATCACGCCCGCCGCGCTTGATGCGGAACTGCACGTTAGTGCCGTCGTCGGTTAATTGTAGCGGCATCCACAGTGTTGGAGGTAGTTGCGGCATTCGCTTTCGGTGAATAGATCGAGTACTTTGCCGCAGAGTTGCCAAAGTTTGTCGGTGGTTCGCTGGGCACCATCGCGGAGCAG